>JBHLRV010000009.1:0-15729 GCA_048882205.1 Candidatus Thorarchaeota archaeon
CTTGAGGATCTTGAGAGTCAATTCCAAGACCAAGGCCGCCACCCATTGTTAGGGCGCCCTTCTGTGCATGCCTCTCTAATCAGAGGTGGAGTCGAACTAAGCACATACCCAGATTACTGCCGGATCGACTTGGAGCGACGAACTCTCCCAGAGGAGAGCGCCGAAACTATCCAAACCGAGCTGGCAGGTCTGGTCAAGAACTTAGCCTCGGCAGATGGTCAGTTCAAGGCGACCTCAGAAGTCTTCTTCTACCGGCCAGGCCTTGAGGTACCAGAAGACCTTGAGATAGTTGACCATCTCAGCGAAGCATGTCTGGTTGTCACTGGGACCAAACCGGAACTTCTGGGTGCCGGCTGGTGGACAGATGCTGCACTTCTTGCTCAATCTGGAATTCCTTCAGTCCTCTTTGGGCCTTCTGGCGATGGCGCTCATTCACCTATAGAGTATCTTGACTTCGAGTCCCTAGTCACGACCACCAAGGTTCTGGCTGAGGTCATCACATCATTCTGTCAATGACCCTCGCGATTCTTGATACTTGCAGAGAAATCCTCCTCAGAACACTAAAATAGGGTATTTGCCTGTCCGCGACCTGTTTGTCCAAACATATCGGTGATTGTATCGTGAAGCGAGAGAGAGGTCTTCTTGCGTTGCTCATCATTTCAGCGATAGCTATCGGTGGCGGAGGAATCTACTTGTCTGGACTCGAGCTCCAGTCAAGGAGCACACTGACAATATCAACTACCACAAGTCTGTATGATACAGGCCTGTTGGATGAGCTGAAGAATCGTTACGAAGCGGAGTACCCAAGCGTTCGGGTGGCCTTCATCCCAGCCGGAACAGGCATTGCGATTGAGCATGCAAAGAATGGCGACGCAGACATGATTCTGGTTCATTCACCCTCTCAGGAGTACTCCTTCATGAATGATACCTATGGCGTGAACAGGAAGGTGTTCGCCTACAACTTCTTCACAATCGTAGGTCCAGCAGACGATCCAGCAACAACACAACAGAAAGACGCCTCGACTGCGCTACAGATGATTTACTCTTACGGCCACGCACACAACACAACTCTCTGGGTTTCACGCGACGATAACTCCGGGACCAACTCGAAAGAGAAGAGTCTCTGGAGTGCTGCAGGCTACGATTATGATATCATCAAAGAAGAGCCTTGGTTCATATCATCAGGAAGTGGCATGGGTGCCACGCTGAACATTGCTGAGAATCAGAATCTGTACACGTTGGCTGACATTGGTACATATCTCTCATACAAGAGTCAGGGCCTGATTCAGCTTGAACAATTCGTAGAGGAAGATGAGGCGCTAATCAACATCTACAGCGCAATTGCAGTCAATCAGACGACAGTCCCAGCCACGAATTTCGATATGGCGATGGCGTTCATTCAGTGGCTTCTCAGTGACTCTATTCAGACTTTCATTGATGATTTCGGGCAATCCGAGTTTGGCCTTTCTCTCTTCCAATCAGCAGTTGCGGTGCTAGAAGGCCAGTCACCCTTGGAGATATACACCTGGATCAGGACCTATGGCTTCTTTGACCAAGGAGGAACACTGTATGAATGCCCACCATTATGGAGAGATGCAGAATATGGCCTATACCCCCAATGAGATACAGTCAATGTTAGAACGCAAACGGAGTTGGTCAGTCTGCCACTAGAAACGGAGCTCTTGGAGATTACATTGCGAAGTCTGTTTGTATCGGGAATTGCCGCTCTACTTGCGACAGCTGTAGGACTCCCAATCGGAGTGCTACTAGGAATGCAACGCTTCAAAGGAAGATCATTCCTGAAGGGGCTGTTCAACGGAATGATGGCACTTCCCACAGTCGCTCTAGGTCTAGTATTGTACTTGGTCTTCTCAAGCGCCGGTCCTCTTGGCATACTCCATCTCCTTTACACCCCTTATGTGATAATCATTGGGCAGGCGATTCTTGTACTGCCCGTAATGGTCAGTATAACTACTGAAACCATTGAAAATGTCGACCCGGCAATAGGGGAACTTGCCCTAACTCTAGGTGCTGACAGGAGTGCTGCTGCGGCGTCCACGATAAGAGAGTCATTCGGGGGCATACTATTGGCAGTTTCAGCAAGCTTTAGCAGGGCGATATCTGAACTGGGCGTGGCTTTGATGCTGGGTGGTAACATTGCGGGCCTCACTCGCGTCTTGACGACCTCTATAGCACTTGATACGACCAGAGGGGAAATAGCCCTGGGTCTAGGAACTACAGCGATTCTACTAACGTTGATGTTGGCTTTCAATATCGGCCTGCGATTCGCAGAGAAAAGGGTGCGTTGGTGGTTATGGGAATAGTCGAGATGAGAAACATATCTGTCGACTTTGACGGAATACGTGCTCTTGACAACATCAGCCTAGAAATCAAGCATGGAGAGCTACTTTCCATAATCGGATCTAACGGAGCAGGAAAGACCACAGCACTAAGAGTAATGGCCGGTCTTCAGCCGCCCACCTCAGGAGAGTTAGTCTTTGATGGCGAAATCATAACTGAATCCAATGTTGAACAGATGCGAAGGAAGGTCACACTAGTCTTCCAAAAGCTGACAATGTTTGGTACTACTGTGTTCAAGAATACCGCCTACGGGCTGAGAATCAGAGGCATTGATGAGGTAGAAGTTCGCGGAAGGGTGACCGATGCATTAGAGATTGTTGAGCTCGGTGACTTTCATGATCGAATGGCACGCAATCTGTCCGGTGGGGAACAGCGTCGACTAAGTCTAGCTATGGCGCTGGCTCTCAAGCCCGAAGTACTACTACTTGATGAACCCACCATTCACCTAGATCCTGAGAACGCCCAGATAGTTGGAAGAGTCTTGCAGACCCTGAACAAGCAGTCAGACATGACGATAGTTCTTAGCACTCACAACATCCTTCAAGCACAGTTCATGGGTGACAGGATAGCTGTTATTCATCAAGGGCAGATACAGAAGATAGGGACTGCACGGGATGTGTTTAGGGCTGAGCTCGATTCTATAATGGACCAAGAGATGTTAACGAACATCTTCTCAGGTTCTGCAACGAGGGTCGGTAAAGAAACAAGACGTCGTCAACTGGTGAGAGTCGTCCTTGAAAAGGAAGTCACAGTTGAAGCTATTTCCGACATAGAGGGACCTGTGACAGTGAGTATCCCTTCAGAAGACATTGTCCTATCCAGAGAAACAGTACTCTCGAGTGCTCGGAACATATTGAAGGGGACTATTCGGAACGTGTCAGTTGAGGGCGCCGCTGTACTTGTGACAGTAGATGTCGGTGTTCCGTTGATTGCTCACATCACTAGGTCATCACTTGAGAGACTGAATATCAAGGAGGGCGACTCTCTCTACGTGACTTTCAAGGCATCATCAGTTCGTGTGTACTGAAACTTGGACCGTCGTAGGAGCTTGGACCGTTTCATTCAGCACCGACATGCATGACAGAACATAACAGTTATCTTCACCTTCTGAATCCTGTGCCAATGTAATGACATCTGAGTCAGACAGAAAATCTGCCAAAGACGCGAAGTTGGCATCCAAGACAGATCCCTTGACAGACCGTTTCGGCCGGACAGTGGATTACCTCAGATTATCTCTGACTCAGAGATGCGACTATTCCTGCTTCTTCTGTCATCGTGAAGGCGAGGATCAAACAGACTCAGAGATGACGCCCAAAGAGATTGAGATGCTTGTTTCCGCCGCCAGCAGACGCGGCATAAAGAAAGTAAAACTGACCGGCGGAGAGGCTCTGCTTCGTGACGACATTCTAGAGATTGTCAAGGGGTTGGCTCCGCTGGTCGATGATCTCTCTCTCACAACGAACGGGGCTCGTTTGGAGGGGATGGCATCAGAGCTGAAAGTGGCCGGTCTTGATAGGGTAAATGTAAGCTTGCATTCGCTGGATCCTGAAACCTATGTGAGAATGACAGGTTCATCGGATCTTGAGGCCGTCAAGAATGGGATTCTCAAGGCCGTCAAGGTTGGACTCGACCCAGTTAAGATCAACATGACGATTCTCAGAGGACTCAATGAGAATGAAATCCCTGCAATGATTGAGTTTGCTGGTTCTGTCGGTGCCATTCTTCAGCTGATAGAGCTTCAGTATATGCCTAACGAGAATACCAGCACATGGCTAGAATTCTGGGTGGATCTTGAGCCAGTTGAGGAAGGACTCCAGAGCACGGCCTCAGAGGTGAGAACGAGATCTCTGCATGGCAGGAAACAATACTCTATTCCTCAGCAAAATGGGCAGGTGCTGGTCGAGGTAGTTCGTCCCACGCACAACAGTTCATTCTGTGAGGGCTGTACTCGTCTGAGAATGACCTCTGACGGAAGACTAAAGCCCTGCCTCCTTAGGCACAACAACTTGGTGGATGTTCGCTCTCACCTGGGGTTGGGAGAATCAGAACGCCTTGTGGATGAGGCCTTGACCAAGGCAGTGCAGTCCCGGGAACCTTTCTGGCAAAAGGAGGAGTGAGTTTGATAGAGGTGACCGAGAAGGACATCTCAATCGATGAGGTGGTTTCGAAGACCCGTCGGCCCGAGATGGGTGCAATTGTTCAATTCTTAGGCACTGTAAGAAGCATTACAGAAGGAAAGAGAGTCAAGCGTCTGGACTTCGAGGCTGAGGTGAAGCTCGCCGTAGAAGAGCTTGAGAAGATTAGAGCAGAAACGATTCGGGACTTTGGTGTGACCGACGTGTCGATTGTACACAGGATTGGGAACCTGGATGTAGGCGAGAACATAGTCCTAATCGTCGTCGGGGCTGCCCATCGCAATCAGGCCTTTGACGGATGCCGATACGCGATTGAACAGCTGAAGAGCAGAGCTCTGATCTGGAAGAAGGAGCACATTGAAGGGGACAGCTATTGGGTGGGTGACAGACAGGTTGAGCGAGAGGAAAGAACCGGTTAGAATGGTTGACATCTCAGGCAAGCCCGAATCGGCCCGACTTGCAGAGGCCGTAGGTGAGATCGTACTCAGACCAGAAACTGTGGAAGCAGTTCGTCTTGGAACCACGAAGAAGGGAGATGTCCTTTCTGTTTCTGAAACCGCAGGTATTATGGCAGCCAAGAAGACTGCCGATTTGATTCCGCTCTGTCATCAAATACCGCTCTCTTCGGTCGGCATTTCATTCGAGTTTAGAGGCGACCGGATTGCGGCTGTCTGTACTGTGGCTGCCACCCATGCCACAGGTGTTGAGATGGAGTCACTAGTGGGGGTGACCACTACGCTGCTGTCAATATGGGACATGGTCAAGTACCTGGAGAAGGACTCTGAAGGACAGTATCCGAATGCACGACTGGAAGGCATTCGGGTCCTACTGAAGCGAAAGGACGAGATTCGATGACAGGCGAGCATAGAAGAGACCAGAAGGTGAGAACAGGCTTTGCAGTGCTTACTGTAACCGACAGCAGGACAAAAGAATCCGACAAGTCTGGCCAGGTGGCACAGGAGCTAATCAGATCCGAGGGTCACACCATCGTTGAATATGGTCTTGTCCCAAACAAAGGAGATGCAATCGTGGAGAAGGTAAGGGGATACCTAGAGAATCCCGAAATCCGCGTCATAGTTACCAGTGGTGGAACTGGTGTGGGGAGTAGAGACGTCACAGTACGAACCATCGTTCCATTGTTCGAGAAGCACCTTGATGGATTTGGCGAGTTCTTTCGCCGCATTAGCTACGAAGAAATCGGGATTGCCGGTATCTACAGTCAAGCATCAGCAGGAATGATAGGTAAGACAATACTATACTGCCTTCCGGGTTCGAAGAACGCGATGACTACTGCCCTAACAAAGGTCATACTTCCCGGGCTTGGACATTTGCTATGGGAGGTGGACAGATGAAGAAGATGGACCCGTTCAAATTGCTGGTTTCTCAGGAAGAAGCAGAACGTATACTCTTGGATCATTGCACCCCAGTTGAATCAACCGAAACTGTCCCTATCAGTCAATCTTTGGGGAGAGTTCTAGCAGAGGATTTGATAGCCGATAGGTTTGTGCCACCTTTTGACAGATCTGCGATGGACGGGT
This sequence comes from Candidatus Thorarchaeota archaeon, assembly GCA_048882205.1. Classification (GTDB taxonomy): domain Archaea; phylum Asgardarchaeota; class Thorarchaeia; order Thorarchaeales; family Thorarchaeaceae; genus SMTZ1-83. Next base: position 6,035 of record JBHLRV010000009.1, read on the forward strand.
ACGCAGTCATCGCAGAGGACACCTTCCCCGCTAACGAAGAGGAAGTTCTCCTTAGACTTGATGGAGTGATTCATGCAGGGGAAGTGTCAGAAACCAACATTTCGAGAGGCAGATGTGTTCAGATCGCCACTGGCTCTCCTCTTCCTCGTGGTGCAGACGCAGTAGTCATGGTGGAGTTCACGGAACGCCGCGAAGAAGAGGTACTGATTACAAAGCCTGTCTACCCTGGTGCAAACGTGTCACTCAAAGGTGAGGACATCAAAGAGGGCGATGTTGTACTCCCACGTGGCAGTCACCTGACGCCGGCCAGAATCGGAACCCTTGCAGCACTCGGAAAGACAGACGTAGAGGTCTACTCAAGACCAAGGGTTACTGTTATCCCGACAGGAAAAGAGGTCGTGTCTCCTGGGAGCCCATTGGAGCCCGGCCAAATCTATGACGTGAACACGTTTACGCTGGAAGCAGTTCTCGCATCCCACGGGGCCGAAGTAGATAGACATCCTGTCGTAAGCGACGAATTCAAGGATCTCAAGTCGGCGGTAACCAACACACTTGACTCGGACATGATAGTCTTGTCAGGAGGGAGTTCAGTCGGCGAGAAGGACCTGCTCGCTGGTATCTTGGATGAGCTGGGAGATGTTCTTTTCCATGGTGTGCAGATCAAGCCTGGAAAACCTACGTTGTTTGGAGTAGTCAAGAACACACCGGTGGTGGGCATGCCAGGATATCCAACGTCGTGTCTAAGCAACGCATACATATTCCTAGCCCCAGCAATTCGCAAGATGGCACGGCTCCCACAACAGGTTGAGAGGACGGTCCTTGCGAAGCTGGGTAAGAGAGTGGTTTCATCATCAGGTAGAAGACAATTCCTTACGGTTCGCATAGAAGACGGAGTCGCCCATCCTGTCTACAAGCACTCTGGGGCTATCACAAGCATTGCTCAAGCAGACGGGTACATCATCCTACCCTTGAACCTTGATGTCATTGACGAGGGAGAAGAAGTCACGGTCACTCTACTCGAATGACCTCTGAAATACCAAGGGAATTGAAGTCCAAAATCATTCCTTTGTGCCACTCTCTTGAGTGGGCTGATACAACAGCGGTGCCAGAACTCCCACCGCACTCTCCGCCTCTTCTCTTGAAGGGAATCTTCTGAGGAGCAGTCGTCCAGATGGGAATATGTTGATTCTTCGACCATCATCACCTTCGAGGAGGAGGAGCACAGGAAGAGACACGCGAATTCGCAGTCCGGTCTTCTCTGAAGCCTCATCAGCAAGTGCTTTCAGATCAAGGGCAACTGGCACCTTTGCCTTAGCCTCAAAAGCCGTCTTGTCTGAACACAACTTCAGCGTGAAGAATTCACTCATTGCTTTGGCCCATCCTTCAGAATGATGACTTCGGCTTGAGAAACCTCCGCACTGATCCAGTCCATGTCCATCTTTTTCTCAGCTTCTTGTACATCCTCAGGCCGAGCGCGCACGGTGGGATATTTCGGTGGAAGGGTACAACATGAAACTGCTTCAGACGCGAACTCGTATGTCCCAATCGCCCTAGCCAAGGCTTCAATCTCTACCTTATCATCTCCTATGCAGGGTCTCAGTATTGGAATCTCACAAATGGCATCCCTTTCAGCCCGCAGGTTCTGAGTGGTCTGAGAGGCTTGTTCGCCTATTATCTCGCCTGTTACTATCGCGTCTGCCCCTTCACGAAGAGCGATCTCCTGTGCCAAGCGATACATGTTCCTTCTGCACAAGACACACGTCAATTTCCTTGGCCCGTGCTTTAGCACTTCTACGAGATCGTCACCGTGGGGCACGATGTACATCTTGACCTCAGAACCGTGAACATACTCGGCCAGCCGTTTGGCTTGTCTTATTGCGAGCTCCTTGTTTGACTCGTCTGAGAATGGCGTATTATCAAAGTGGACAAAAATCGGAACGCATCCACGTTTCATGACTTTGTATGATGCAACTGGTGAATCAAGACCACTGGAGATAGTACATACGACCTTGCTCTCTGAGCCGGTCGGTAGTCCTCCAATGCCCTTGAAAGTATCACCGAGGAAATACACTTGATCATCGAGTATCTCAAAGGAGATGGTCCTCTGAGGAGAGCTGTGGTCAACTCTGAGTTCGAGTTCAGGAAGGCTCTCTAGTATGAATTCAGTTAGCTTCTCAGAAATCTCCTGACTCCTGAAATCTGGTGTGCCGATCCCCTCGGCCACTACAGAAAATGCACAACCCTCCGTCAGCCTCTCACGTGCCACAGCAAGACCAAGGCTCAGAACCTCATTCATAGACGCTGGAGTGATAGCAACATATGACACTGTAACAACTCCGAACACTCGACCAACAACTCTGGCAGCATCCTCCAATCCTCTTGTTTCAACGACAACATAGCTGCTCACACTTCGAATCCCAGTGAACGCAACACCCTGTTCCCTGAGTGCCTCCTCAACATGTCTTACCAACAGGCTAGTAACCTGTGGTTTGGTTTCGTGAGGGTGATGTCCGAGCACATCGTGCCGGAGCAGTATTGCAGTGTACAAAGGTGACATCTCTGGATCTCCTAGTCATCAGAGAATAGGTCTGTGCTAAGATAGCGCTCTCCTGTATCGGGAAGCACTGCCAATATTCGTTTACTGGTCGATTGCTCTCGTGCTATCTCTAGTGCCACCGCGAGGGCCGCTCCAGATGACACTCCGGCAAAGATGCCTTCTTGCTGAGCCAACAGAGCCGTGGCTGAGGCAGCTGTTTCATAGTTCACCGTTCTGATTTCATCAATCACTTCACGGTCGAGCACATCGGGAACGAATCCCGCCCCAATCCCTTGGATCTTGTGAGGCCCCTTTTCACCCGTTGACAGAACCGGTGACTCTGCGGGTTCCACTGCCACGATTCTCGCATCTGGTACTTGTTTCTTCAGGACTCTTCCCACTCCAGTCACCGTGCCTCCAGTACCGACTCCGGAAACGAAGTAATCGAGCCTTCCTTCGGTGGCCGCAAGAACCTCCTCCGCTGTCGTATCGATGTGCACTTGAGGATTCGCTGGGTTCTTGAACTGTTGAGGCATGAAGTAGAGGCCAGGATCTTCGGATACAATCTGTTCTGATTTCTTCACAGCACCAGTCATGCCGTCTTCACCTGGAGTCAACACCACAATCGCTCCAAAAGCCTTCAATATTCTTGAGCGTTCCTTGGTCATGGTGTCCGGCATGGTCAGAGTCAAAGCGTATCCCTTGGCTGCGGCAACCATAGCTAGACCTATGCCTGTGTTCCCACTCGTTGGTTCCACAATGGTCATCCCTGGCTTCAACTGGCCATCTCTTTCGGCGACCTCAATCATAGACTTTGCGATTCTGTCCTTGACACTGGACATTGGATTGAAAGACTCTAGCTTCATCAACATCTCGCAACCAGTTTCTTTGCCAATCCTCTGCATACGGACTATTGGCGTATTTCCTACAAGGTCCAAGATTGAATCATGAATCATTCGCTCAACGATTTTTCTCACTCTCCACTGATACTGTCTGCTTCCGACTCGAGTCGGTCAATACGATCAGCCAGATGCTTCAGAGCATCTCGAATTGGGTCTGGCAAATCCCCATGTTCCAAGTCAATCTTTGGAACGCGTTTCCCATTCCTTGACACTATCCGCCCCGGAACACCCACCACGACAGAATCTGATGGCACGTCTTCAGTCACAACAGCATTAGCCCCAATTCTCACCCGATCACCAATCTTGACTGGACCGAGTATTCTCGCCCCGGCTCCAATGACCACATCGTCCCCAATTGTTGGGTGTCGTTTCTCTCTCTTCATGCTAGTCCCACCCAGTGTAACCCCCTGATACAACGTGACGTTGTTTCCAATCTCGGCAGTTTCACCAATCACCACCCCTCCTCCATGATCTATGAAGAAGTCTGTGCCAATTCTCGCTCCTGGGTGAATTTCGATTTGAGTGACTAGTCGATTCACATTGGAAATGAATCTCGGCAAGTATGGTACACCAATTCGATGGAGGAAGCTGGCAACCCGATGAAGCAATACAGCTTGGACACCCGGATATGCAGTGAGCACTTCCATGATGTTAATTGCCGCAGGGTCCTTCCTAAATGCTGCCGCAATATCGCGTGAAAAGACGCCTATCATGTCGGCAAGCTCATCCACGACAAGTCCTGCATCGATGTCCTCTCTATGCACTTCGCCAAAACTGACAAGGCACGAGATGCAACTCTCTCGTTCCTTGTCTGAGAGCACGGATCCACACTGTGGACATGATCTTTCCACACCCATTCTTCAACACCTCACAGCTCTTCGTTGACACATGAGATCCCAGGATTTGTGGTAGAGTAGTGCCTCCATACTCCTGTACATTTTGTGCAGCCCTAGGGCAATGTCAAACGTCGACCCCATTTCAGGTTGAGCAGGGCTCTCATCTCTGACATGCTTGACATCCTTGGGGTAGCTCAGTGGTGTTGCGATGCAACGCACACACGACACTATCATTTCTGAGGACACGACAGAGGTCGCAGATTGCCTCTATACTGTCGACTATCAAAGATTCCTCAACAGCAAGATCTGCCGCCACATTATGAACAGCTGATTTGACTTCTGGGATTTCTTCGAGTGTATCTGTCAGTTGATTTCCTCTCTTGCGACTGAGATACTGACTGATTGCTGCTTGGGTCGTACCCATCTTACGAGCAGCCTCAACCTGTGAGAAGGCAAGTTGCTCAGTCAATTCCTTTGCAATCAGCGAACGCAGCGCCGGCAAGATAGCTGATACTATTGACTCACAGGGCTGTCTCATGGTTCGTCCAGAAACATAACGCCGTTATACGCTTAAACGTTGCTCTCTGAGTAGAAACCGAAACTACAACAATGTAACTCGAAAGAAACATGGGCTCTTATTCTTCTCTGGCAATCAACTGAGAGCCTCGATTGCGCCGACGTCCGATACCTTAAGTTCTCTCGTGTCTACTCTTGTCAACGCCATGACACTCACCCCAAATCAGCGAGAACGATACTCAAGAACACTTGCCCTACGCGATTTCAGTGAGAGGGACATGGAAGCAGTGATGAGAACCACAGTTTCTGTCGTTGGGGCCGGAGGACTCGGAAGTCCTGCCCTGCGTCTTTTGACAGCAATGGGTTTCGGTCAAATCAGGATAATCGATCGCGACGTGGTTGAGCTCTCCAATATTCAAAGACAGACAGTCTACAATACGAGTGACATCGGCAGGCCGAAGGCCGAGGCTGCTGCTGCTAATCTTGCAGCAATGAATCCCGAGGTTGAACTGGAGCCCATTAGCGTGTTTCTAGATGAGGGCAATGCCACTGAGCTCCTCAAAGGGTCTGACATTATCGTTGACGGACTAGACTCTTTCCACACAAGACACGCTGTGAATAGGGCCAGTTTGCTTCTGAACATCCCGTACATATTCGCTGGAGCTATTGAGTATCACAGTAACCTCTCCACCTTTGTGCCAGGCCAAACGGGATGTCTTCAATGCTTGGCAGGAACCGCTGAAGACGACCCTGACTATACATGCGCGAATGTTGGAGTCACACCCGACCTGCTCTCGATAGTGGCTGGGATACAGGTTCGGGAAGTCGTACTCCTAGCTACAAAACGTGAGCCGCGGCTCAAGAACCGGCTAATGGTTGTTGACGTTGCCTCGTTGACTTTCGACCTCTTTGATATAGGTAAGGACGAGAGATGCCCTGTCTGCTCCGTTCCAAGAGCCGAACCACCAACTAAGGTGCCAAAGGGGCCTAGCGTAACGACGCTCTGCTCAGGGACTTTCAGCATAGCTCCAGAGTCGATGACACCACTGGACATCAAGGAGATTGCTGCTCGTTTGAAGGACTCTTACAGTGTGAAAAAGGCCAGCAATTGGCTCAAGATAGAAGCCTCCGATAAAGCAGAGATCACGATAATGGCCAGGGGAAACGCAATTGTCCGGGGTGTTGACTCGGAGGACGATGCCCTAGCACTCTACCGGGAAGTCTTAGGACTATAGCCTTGTTGGGAAGTTGCCGCCAGATAGGAAGTCTTGGAGTCCAATGGCTAAGTAGACTTAAGAAGACTAAGACGGCTGAGAAATCCCTGAGTGTGTCAGGACCTTGAATAGCGGGACCTATTCCACCCGATGCGGTGCGCCCTTTTGGGGAGATAGCAGCATCCAGGCTTTACTTAGGGAGTCTTCGAGCAATGGATCAGGCTTCGATTAAGGAGAAATCCGAAATCCTTGAGCACAAGGGGCTCGATGGCCTTCCTCGTGTGTTGCACGTGAAGAGCGTTCACCTTCTTCACGACACATACATAATTGAATCGCCGGGTGCTCTCCAGATTCTTCTCGAGCCATGGATTGTAGGAGCGAGGCTAGCTAATCTCGCTCGTGAGAGCAGTGTTGATTTTCTCCGCGTCGCATATGATCTAGCCGACGAGTTTAGAAACTCCAGTCTTGATTCGGTCACGGAAGTTGTTCCGCTTGCAGGCGCCTTGTACTACAGCCTTGCAGAGGCCTTCGAAACTGTCTTCGGCGAAACCGTCAACAGGTGTTTCATTGGTGCCAAGCGTAGTCTTACTCCAACTGGCTGGGTAACAGAGCTCTCCTATCAGAACTTCGAGGCATTGACGTCGGAGCCCTTGATTATCATTGGAGACACTATCGCCACTGGTGGTACAATCGAAAGCATCATTGATGCGACGCTGACCCACAGCTCTGATGTCAGGGCTGTTCTGGTCTACTCTATTGCAGGAGGACTCAAGGGAGCCATTCGCCTGAAGCAGCTTGCTGATAGAACACAAGTTCCCATCTACTCGTTCTTTTCGAACGCAATCTTTGGCGTTGAGCCAAACGGCACAGACATGCCATGGTTACATCCTGGGACAATCGTTTCTCAAGAAGTAAGACAGAGAGCAGAAGAAGCCTATGGACTCAATCTTGGTCGCAGCTGGTGTAGTATCTGGGACTGGGGTGACCGATCAAAGCACCCGTTGAAGCATCTGCAGGAACTACTGGAGCGCTGTGAACTCGAACTATCCAAGGGAATCACAGATCAGACTAGGACCATTCTTGAAAGATTCAGGAACGAAACTCAGAGAGCAATAGAGAGGTTGAGAAGACCACTCTCACGTTCTTGATGTCAGCTGAGGGAATCCTGCTAATTGAGAACCATTCCCAAATGGAATGCTGTGACTGCAAACCTTTTCAAATGAGTCGGTTTTGGCTTCCGTCGCTCTTCAGCAGAACAGAGAGGTGGGTAAGTTGACGAAGATATGCGTGATAGGTATCTATGTCAATGACATAGACCAAGCTTTGGATTTCTACTGCAACAAACTTGGCTTCGAAGTCGCCAAGAAGTATGATGACGGCTGCCTAGTCCGATTCGAGAACGAAGGTCCGACTCTGATTCTCGAGAAAGTTGAAGAACCCAGCAATGCCAAGTACCCCCAAACATCCCAAGTAGCACTAGGCATTGAAACCAAGAACTTGGAGGAAACAGCCAACAGACTCAGAGAGATGAACGTTGACTTTCTCCATGATACTCCACAACCGTTTCCTGCAGGCATCTTCATGGCGATTCGTGATCCTTCAGGCAATGTATTGGAACTACTGCAATTCGAAGCGGATTAGCAAGTCAAAAGGATTCAACAAGAAGACTGTTTCATCTTTAGGACGCCAGCGCCATCATGCAGGTGGAATCAGTCCGTCTCGTCCCAGTGATATATGAAATCACAATGGTCATCACCCTGCATCAGGGTCTTAGTTCTCTCTAGACGTATGTTCTCATGAAACGCAGAAGCAGCAGGAAAGTCAGTCCCGCAGAGCATAATGTAGCCCAGGTCTGCGGCATCAAGCTCCTTGAAAACGTCTGCCCAAAGACACTCTGTTGTGCACATGTGAAAAGTCCCAGGAGGAGAGTTGGCATACTCCATTGTTTGAGTGTTGGCAGTAACCTCGTTGGATGCAAGTCGCTTCATGACGTCGCCGAATGTTTCAATCGATTCTATCGGTGTATCCAGTTTCGCCACTAGGTCCTTGATGTTCTCAACCGCCTGGGTTTCGTAGAAGTTCTTCACAATTCGTAATGCTTCTTCCTTGCCAACGTGCGTTTCAAACTCTCTAATGAGGGCTATTCTGCCTGCGTAGACGTCTTTCAGAAAGTCAGCATAAGTTGAATCGTACTTGCTCTGAAACTTATGTGTATTCTCCTTGGTCATGTGCGCCACCCACTCTACAGGTATAGATGATGGGTATAGAAGAAACGCACACTGTTGCTATTAAGGTAGGTTTCTCAGCGATTCGGAATCATTTGGGCGTGTCGTAGTCCACAAGATTAGCAAGAAGTCTTCGAAGGAGGCTCTCGAAACCGTCAATCTCCTGCTCGGTGAGTCCTTCATAGAAGAGGTCATTCATCTCTTGGGAAACTCTCTCATACTTCTTATGAAGGCGTCTTGTCTTTTCCGTCAACTCTATGAGGGTCTTCCGCCTGTCCTTTTTTGCGGGAACGCGGCTAAGATGTCCGCTTTCCTCGAGTCTATCTAACATCTCCGTTAATGTGGACTTTCCAAGTTGCGTTCTCTTTCCGAGCACGTTGATTGAGATGCCGTCCTCCTGCCACAGAGCAAAGAGTATCCTTCCCTGACCAGGGCTTATCTCAATCTCATGCTTCTTCAACAGCTTTGAGAATATCCGTCCTGAGAGATGATGTATCTTGGTGAGAAGAAAGCCTCCTTCTCGTACTCGTGTCATTTCCTTTCACCCAAGTCCAAGCTGAACGTATGACTCTGATTCCACCCTCTCGCAACCGTTGGTTTCATCCGAAGTAGGGTGTGATCTGGGTCATCGTAGCCCTTGGGATAATAGTACTCCCATACATCATGCCATATTGCCTTCTTCAGCTCAAGATCAGGAACGATCTCGATCGTGCCACCGAACATTGTACCTCTCGAGTTCTCAGGGTCACAATAGTAGGTGGCAGCCTTCGCATTGCCTTTGACATCACTAGTCTTGGTAGATGACGTATTGGTCGAGAAGATAATGAAGAAATCGTCCTCGCGGTCCTGAAAAAAGGGCACTAGCTTCGGGAAACGGTCCTTATTCCTTAGGTTGAACATCGCTCTCGTCTGTGGAAAGCCGTCCTTGTCAATTGTGGTCAGATAGGCGGGCCAAGCATTGTTCAAGAGGTAGATACATAGCTCTCTCAGCTCTTCATCGCTCATATGCTTAAACTCCTTAGATTGACTCATATTTCGTAATAGTCGTTCTATACCGAATTGTTCGGTCTCGAACCATTTAAGGCTTTCTGACAGCGCCAATATCGGATACGCCCTTGGGCCATCATTCCTCGACTGCCCAGAACACCACTATACCCGGAAACATCTCAAGAAAGACACTTGCCTATGATCAGAATAGACCGGATGAGCAGCTTCACTTCCTCCTACATTCATAACAACCAAAAGGGAAGTATTCGCATCGAGGGTGAGAGGTCTAGAACATGTACAGGAGGGGCATTGTATGGTTTGCCAGTACGGTCTTAGTGCTCTCTCTTCTCTGCATGCTCGCTCCCCTTTCCCTGCTCTCGTCAGACACAGACAGGGAGTTGTTCCATACGCTGACTCAGTCTTCAGGTGAGGCTCCAGTCATCGAATGGTACGACAGCCCTCCTCACTGGAACTCATCC
>JBHLRV010000010.1:0-15268 GCA_048882205.1 Candidatus Thorarchaeota archaeon
GTTTCCTGAAGCTCATGTTTCGAAGTGGGAAGAGCTCCAACTCGAATCTCGATATCTCTGCCACGTTCTACCAAGGTCGCTAGTTCCTCTGCTTTGACGTGTGTGCGATTGAGGAGGTCCAGTCTGCGAACCCCTGCTTCAGCTAATGCAAAGGCGACGGCTTTTGCGGCACCGCCAGCACCAAGTATCGTTGCGGAGAGACCGTGTGGGTCTACGTCCCGCTCCCTGAGTGCCTCATCAAAGCCTCTGATGTCAGTGTTACATCCTGTGACATCACCGTCACTCCGGTAGAGTGTGTTCACTGACCCAACCACCAGCCCTTCTTCAGAGATTGTCGTTAGGTGGGCCATGACTTCGGTCTTGTACGGAATGGTAATGTTGGCTCCTTCAAGTGCTCCGGTTCGTATGGACTCTACCAACCCAGGCAGCTCGTCCTTGAGCAATTGTCTGGCCTCATAGCGGTACTCGTGTTCTAGATCCATGGCGGCAAGAGCTGCATTATGCATTACAGGGCTCAGCGAATGACCCAATGGATGTCCTACCACAACAAGCAGTTTCATGGCAGAACCTCCAGAACCTTCCTCATCTCTGACAATGATATCTGGCCGGGAGCAGCCGCTTCGCCGTGGTCCTGAGATACATACATGAATGGCGCCCCCAAGAAAAGTGCACAGATCCTTGTGAACCTCCCAAGAGGGCCCATTCCGAAGGCTATCAGAGGCAGATCCGGTCGATTCTCCTTATCGTAGAGCTGTAGGATTCTGCGACAATCGTCCTTTGTCTTCGGTGTTGTGACAAGTTTGATGATGTCTGGTTTCACACTTCCTAGGCCATCTAGCATATTCAGGAGATCAGATTCATTGGGTGTCGAGTCGTGGTAGTGCTTTGATACAATGAGACCGCAATTCATACTGGATGTTTGTTCTCTTACAAGAGCCATATGATTTGAGTCTGTTTCAATCTCAACATCCACGTATGATGCCCCTCCAGATATGGCCTTCAGCAGATTCCCAATCCGTCGCTCCTCATCCCCATCAAAGCGTCCACCGTTCTCACGCGATCTGCATGCTGCAATTATCGGCTTCTCTGTTACGCGATAGATCTCCTCCAGCCGTTCGATTCGGTCCATGAAGTCCATTCTATGCTCAACCATGTCCGCCTCGGTAGATGACATGAACTCCATGCACTTTCTGGCAGTTCTCTCCGTCAGAGATACACAGAGCTTCATCACGTCACCTCATTCTGTTTCATCCGTTGTCTATTCGTTCTTCAGAGGATGTGACTGAAGCACCCACAAGCCTCTCTGTTTCTACATACCTCGCTCGATCTGGCATAAGCCCTCCCACCTCAAGGTATTCCATGAACTTGCGGAACATTTCAGGAGTGAGTGACTGAGCGCCGTCTACCAGGGCTTCTTCAGGCCGGGGATGAACTTCCATCATGATTCCATCCGCACCAACTGCAAGCCCACCACGAGCAAGAGGAATCACTATGTCTCTCTTCCCGGCTGCGTGGCTTGGATCCACCACTAGAGGGAGATGAGTCAGATTTCTCAGGACTGGAATGCTGCTCAGGTCCAATGTGAACCGGATGTGGTTACTATGCGTTCTGATTCCTCGCTCACATAGGATGACGTTGTGGTTGCCTTCAGACATTATGTACTCTGCAGCGGAGAGAAGTTCGGTCAGTGTGGCCCACATTCCTCTCTTGAGCAACACGGGTTTCATGGACCGGCCTGCACGTTTCAACAGAGAGTAGTTCTGCATATTCCGGGCACCAATCTGTATGATGTCGACGTAAGTTTCTACCGCTTCAAGGCTCACTACGTCCACTGCCTCAGATACTACAGGAAGACCAGTGCGCTCTCGTGCTTCAGCAAGAAGCTTTAGGCCCTCGACACCAAGGCCCTGAAATGAATAGGGTGAAGTTCGGGGCTTGAAAGCACCGCCGCGGAGAATGTCACCACCGCAGTCCTTTACAAGCTCTGCAGACTCGAGTATCTGTTCTCTGGATTCCACACTGCACGGCCCTGCAATGATCACTGGACGCTTTCCGCCAATCTCGACATCTCCGACCTCGACGACGGTGCCCTCTATCCTCACTTCGATATCTGCCAGCTTATACGGTTTGGTTACATGGATGACCTCCATGACCCCAGGCAGCACCTCAAGCCTACTCGAGTCCATAATGTCCACACTGCCCGTGATATTGATCACGGTCCTATGGGCCCCAGGATTGGGTAGGGCTTGATATCCAAGCTCCTCGACGACTTCTATGACTCTCTCTATATGTTCCTTCGTTGCATCCTTGTACATTACTACTAGCATTTTCACTAGCCTCCGTTTCACTAACTCAAATTGTACACCGATTCTACGACCTTTATCTCAGTCCTGCCCAGCTCGACAAGTACCGGAAGAATGAGCTGCCCATGCCGCACTTTCTTGTCCTGTTGCATGATTTCATCCAATTCTTTGACGTCTATGGATGACGGAATCTCGGTGGGCAGACCAAACATTGACAACATAGAAACCAGTAGTTCACTCGACTCACTATCAAGCAGACCCATCCTCTCAGCTAAGCGCGCTTCCTCTACCATTCCCATTGCGACTGCTTGACCATGTCGCACAGTGTGGTCCGAGCAAATCTCTATGGCATGACCAATTGTGTGGCCAAAGTTTAGTATCTCCCTCTTTCTCCCCTCCTCTCTCTCATCCTCCTCAACGACTCGTGCCTTGTTCCTCAAGCATCTCTCCACAATCAGAGCGAGCGTGCCCGGAACTCTGTTGAGTATCTCATCCTTGCTGTTGACGAGAATATCAAGCAACTCTGAGTCCATAATCACTCCATACTTGATAACCTCGGACAGTCCTGCCGTGAACTCATTTGTGGAAAGCGTCGTGAGAGTACAGACGTCCGCTACCACAGCATGTGGCTGATAGAAGCTCCCAACCAGATTCTTCCCATCTGGAAGATTGACCGCGGTCTTGCCTCCAAGTGCTGAATCAACCTGTGCCAGTAATGTAGTTGGTACCTGAATGAGTCGTGTTCCTCTCTTGTATGTCGAGGCCACGAACCCCGCAATGTCTCCAATGACTCCACCTCCGAGCGCAATCACAGTATCAGACCTTGAAGCTAGATTCTCCGTTAGGAAGTCATAGAGTGCACCAGTCGTTTCCAATGTCTTGATAGACTCTCCAGCAGGGAGAATCTTAGTAATCGCTTCTATGTCGGAACCATTCAAACCATTCAGAAGTGGATTGAGATGAATCTCTGAGATCACATCATCAGTTATCACAAAGACTCTGTCCGCTACACCACCTATGTGATGACCCACTTCGCCAAGGAGGTCTTGCCCGACACAGACGGGATATCGTCTAGTCTGGGTCTTCACTTCGAACGACACGTACATTATGCATCGCCCTCCGACACGGTCGCTCTCTCCATGATTTCCAGTAGGCGATACATCTCACCATACTTGTTCTCTAGGTTCATGTGCTGTTCTAGATTCGACTTTATGTTGGTGTAGAGTTCCCGAAAGTCATTGGTGTCCTGAGTGAGTGTGGCCAGTCCACGCTCAAGTCTCGATTGGAAATTCCTCAAGACGCTGTCAACATGCGGATTCTCCTTGTGCAGTGCTGCATGGAGGGCACAGGAATTTGACATGATACTGCCAGTGAGAAGCAGCTGGACCGCAAATGTCGTACCACCAAGTCGCCTCAACCACGTCAGGTCTTCATCAGACAGGACTGAAGCCATAATCATGTTCACGAAGTATGGGAGAGAAACAGTAAGAGCCATAGCTCTATCATGCTCTTCTCGGTCCACAGTGACTATCTGATGGTTCGGGAAGAGCGTTTCAACAAGTCGCTGCTCATCTTCTGGGTCCGATATCGGAACAAGTACCATCTTCTTATTCAAAGAACGCACACCCGGCCCAAACATCGGATGGATGGACAGAGGTCGTAACTGGAGAGCTGCAATCTCATGAAGAAGCTCGGGTGTCTTGCCTTTTACGGATGATATCTCGCAGAGAACAGCATCTCGTTTCATGTGTGGAGCGACTTCTTGAATGACGTCAGCCGTACTCTTTAGGGGCACTGAGATGATCACCACATCAGCGTTCTTCGCAGCTGCTGCATTGCTACTTGCCAAAGTCAGGGCGAATGACTCAGCTATCTCTCTCAATTCATTGCTCAGGGGATCTGAAGCTATGAGAGTGTGGCCGTGTTCAGTGAAGTGTTCGAGAAGCCACCTACCCATCCGCCCTGCTCCACCGATGACTGCAATTCTCATCTCAACACCTCCTCCATTCGCTCCACTGCTTTGACAAGCCGGTCCTCTGGCTGACAGACTGCTACTCTGAAGAATGAAGCATACTGTGAACCATAAACAATCCCAGGCATCACACATACGCCGGTTTCCGAGAGAAGCCGCTCTGCAAACTCTTGGCCTCCCGTTGTTCCCTCGGCTAGCCTAGCGAAGATGTAGAAGCCACCGTCGGCTTCACGGAATGTAACCGGAAGTCTATCCAGAAGTTTGCTGATGATATCTAGCCTTGACCTTATTGTCGCCGCGTTGATGTTCACTTCCTCTTCACAATCGAGTGCGGCAAGACCAGCATGCTGAATAAACTCAGGGACACAGGTGACGTGTAAATGCTGCAGGCTGGCCATCTTCTTGATTGTTTCTTTGTCAGAAACAGCATATCCCAATCTGAACCCTGTCATTCCATACTGCTTAGAGAAGGACTTGACAGTGACCTGGTTACAGTGTGGAAACTGCAGAATACTTGTGTGGGGGGAATATGAGAATCTCGAATAGACCTCATCGCTCACGACGGAGATATCATTCTCTACTGCAAGAGCGACTAGCTTTCTCATTGTTGATTCGTCGAAGACTTTGCCAGTTGGATTGCACGGACTGTTCAGCATGATCATCCTCGTTGACGGGCTGACGTTTTCTTGCAGAAGATCCACATCAAGATCCCAACCATTATCCAAGTCAGTTGGAAAGATGATAGGACGTCCGCCTGCAGCTCTCACACACCTAGAATACGCTGGAAAGGACGGGTCGATGATAATGACCTCCTCCCCCGCTTGAATTGTCGAGGCCATACTGAGGAAGAGCGCATACTTGCCGCTCAAAGTCACGATGACTTCTTCCCGGGAGATATCTCGATCATATCGGGAACCGAGCCTATCGGCGATCTTTTCCCTGAGAGATGATATCCCCGCAGACGGCGTATAGTGAGTGCATCCTGAGTCCACAGCCTCTGCCATGGCCTTCAATGCTGCGTCAGGAGGGCCAAAGTCTGGCTCACCCACTTCGAGATGGATTACTTCTCTCCCAGAATGCTCCATCTCCTTCGCTCTTACAAAATGGTCGTGAGCATTGAAAGCGACATTCGACTCTGAGTCCTTCCTTTGAAGGCGAATGGATTCAAGAATAAGCTGGTTGAGCAGTCTTGCCCCGAAATCAGGTTCAACACCAACCTCTCTGCACCGATTGACCACTGCTTCTCTTAGGTGATTCTCGACATCACGATTGATGACCGGCGCACCCAGAGATGCCTTCTCCTTGGCTACATCTTCTGCAAGTGAGTTGCGTCGTCCGACGGAATCTATTATCTCAAGTGTGATTCTCTCGATCTCACTGCGCAGGGCATCTAGCTGTGCACTCTCCGTCAAAGACCATCGACCCCCGTTGAGATGATTGTAGTCAACTCTCGGATACATGACACGAATTCAGTAGCCACTAGAGAGGACTCATCAGGAATCCCGGCATTTGTAGAGTCATCATTTAGAACCATAGAATCACCAGAACAACGACCCGCGATAAGCAGGCCAAAACAAGTCAGTGACTCTCGATTCACAGACTATAGCTATAACTATAGAAGCCACTAAACTGACCGGCTCCGCCAGTCATGGACATGTAAGTGGCATTTTCAGTGAACTTCGAGAGTTTCATTAGCCGGCCTCTTCTGAACGAAGCCTATTATACTTTGTCAGCAGAGCATTTCTGTTGGTCCTAGCGGACTCAAGGAGAATCATCCGAAAAGCTCGTCCAGACACCGGTCGCACAAAAGCTCAGAAACGCCATCCTCTCTCTTTATGACGTGGTCACATTTTGTGCATACTGGTCTGAAGCATTGATTGCACAACGTGAGATCAGCCATCTTCCTGATACGTCCACAGACTGAGCAGACGTTCTTGGTGCCTCGCCCTCTGTGTTCGAACAGCGTCCGTACTATCGCTACTGCGTCCTCTTGTTCAAGGCGGCCGTTCTCTACCTCACCCTGGGCCTTTTGTTGTATTTCCTCATGGTCGACGTCGCTCTCTATCTCGGTTCCAATTACGTCAAGAATTGCATCAGCTGAAATCTCCGGGGTCTTTGCTAGCTTCACAGATGCCAACGGGAAGCACAGCGAGTTCTTCACCTTGTCAATGACAACGTTTAGCGTTCCGACAAGCTTCGCTTTCACCAGGGGATCCAAATGGTGTTCCAAGGCTGCTCGTTCAAGTCCGAGTGCCTCCATGATGTCTCCCTTGTTTGCCACGCGCTTCGTTAGGAGATAGTCCAGAATCTTTACTCGTATCGGGTTGGACAGTGCCTTGGACAAGAATACGACGTCGTCCATCTTTCTCAGGGGCTAATAGGTCAAATCTTCTTTATGTACTCTTAGACGAAAGCAAGAGGAAGTTTTCCCTGGTGTCGGGAGATTACTCATTCGTGCTTATTCATATAGGAACTCTACAGAGTTGTAGACAATAACGAGGTGAACAACAAGATGGCGTCCTCAGAAAGCCAAGTGATTGTGACCGACCTTCGCAAGGAATACAAGCTGGGTGAGACAAAGGTCCACGCCTTGAGAGGGGTGTCACTAGACATCGCAGATGGAGAGTTCCTGGCGATATTGGGTCAGTCGGGCTCTGGCAAGACAACGCTGTTGAACATGATCTCTGCGCTGGATACACCAACTTCTGGACAAGTTTCAGTGGAAGGCTCAGTAATCTCATCTATGAAGAGAGATGAGAGGACTAAGTTCAGACGGTCAAGTATTGGACTAGTGTTCCAATTCTACAACCTTTTCCCAACCCTAACTGCAATCGAGAATGTAGAGATTGGCATAGCAATGGATATCAAAGACAGGGTAGTCCTACGTGAACGGTCTCTCCGCTACCTCGAGCTTGTAGGTATACTAGACAAGGCTGACAACTTTCCTTCCCAAATGAGCGGGGGTGAACAGCAACGTGTGGCAATTGCACGGGGTCTTGCCAAGGAACCTCCGATACTTGTTTTGGATGAGCCCACTGGAAATTTGGACGCCGAAACCTCAGAGATCATCTGGGACCTTCTTCAGTCTGTGAACAGAAGCACAAAGACAACCGTCATTGCAGTCACACATCAGACATCCGTGTCAAAAGTGGCTGACAGGTCCATCTTTCTCAGATCAGGTAGAATCTATGGCAGGTCTGAACGCGACGAGGAGGAGTAGGCTTGGCCGGAACTCTTCTCCGAAAGACTAGGAAGGAGATCTTCAGTCAGAAAGGGAAAGTCCTCAGCAGTATGACGCTTGTGTTCATTGCTGTGCTTAGCTATGTCATGTTCTCGGCTATGATGCCAATGATGAGAGCTACACTCGATCACACCTACGAAACCTATGCATCACCCGACTTCATGGCTGTCGCCTATTCAGTCCCACAGGATCATATCACTGGCATTGGCGACATTGAAGGAGTTGAGGCCTTCACAAGCCGCTATCACGTCTTTGGGGCCGTCACATATTCCGGTGGTGAAGAGAATCCTGCAGACCTCTACGGCCTAGATCCTTCAACGCCTCCGGATGTGTTCAAGCTCATCATCTCAGAAGGAACGTATCTGGACCCAGCTGACAATGGCACTGCCTTGATCGAGCAATCATTTGCGGCAGCGCGGGGAATCACCCTGGGTTCAACACTAACGATGTCGGCGTTTGGAGAGGAGTTTGAACTTGAGGTCGTTGGCATCGTGGTTTCTCTGGAACACCTGTTTCCACATAGAAACCCGAAACAGCTCATTTATGCTCCGTCACGTGCCGCTTTCGCGACCATAGCACCAATCTGGTTGGACATGTCAGTCCTGCAGGAGATGTCATACACTGGGGTTGGTGAGAAGGATGTTGTGAATGAGATACTGGCTCGGTTCGAGGAGGGGTATGACTACATAGATTTGGCCGATTCCATCATTGATGGCATCAGTCCCTACCCCATAGTGACCACACTAGAAATCAGTGACTTGAGAAGTGCCGACTTGCAGCGTTTCGATGTTGCGGACGAGTTTATCGTTCTCTTTGCTGGTATAATCTTCGCAGTGGCTGCATTTGTGGTCTATACCACAGTGAGGAGAATTGTCGAGTCCAACTCCCGCCACATCGGCATAACAAAATCCCTGGGCTACAGTGACTCAGAGATTCAAAGGGCATATCTCCTACTATTGGGAGGTTTTGCTCTCGTCGCGACATTATTGGCCATGCCTCTCGGAGAACCTGGAGGAAAGGCCATACTTCAGAGTTTTGCAACGGTCTATTCATTGGAGATCCAATTGGGAACTGTTTCACCAACAGTCTACCTTGTGGCACTGGTTGCTGGTCCTCTGACAGTGCTTCTCTCAGCATACTTTCCTGTCCGCAAGATCTTTGGGTACGAACCCATCCGCGCAATTCGTGGTTGGATGATGGAGAAGGGATACGTTGGTGAAACTGTCTTGGAAAAGATTGGGGGGAGGCTTGGTGTTCGCGGCTATGGCTTCAAGTTTGTTGTGAGAGGAATGTCTCTCAACAAGGTCCGAGCAGGTCTGATGATCACTGGGATTGCTCTGGCTGCAGCAGTTGCCTCGATGGGTACGGTGATGGTTGGTGGTTTCAATAACAGTATCCAAGTGTACATGGACCAGAATGAACACTGGGACATTCTCGTTGATTTCAAAGACCCCATGAACTCCTCCCAAGTAGACGCTCTCATGGCTCAAGTGGCGAATGTTGATAGCTATGAACCATACCTGAAACTGGGAACCACCGCAATCATTTCAGATAGACCGAAGCTCGTCAGTCTTCTATGCCTCGACCCCGCAGGTCAGCTGCATGATTTCAATCTTGAGGCGGGTCGGACTATTCAGGATGCGCTTGAGGCAATGGTTGATATCACCGTCGCTTCTATGGTCGGTATCGAACTAGGAGATACAGTTAATCTTACGATTGGTAGTTCGTCAGAGTTGTTCTCTGTCGTAGGTCTAGTTAGTTCGCCAATGAATGTCTTCTATATCTCCCTCACAAAGGCTGCTGACATGCTTGGCCTGGAGATGCTGAGTGGTCTATTCGTCAAGACTACACAGGGAGCAGACACCGACGCTGTGGCGGACGCTGCCTTCTCCCTTGATGATGTGGAGAATGCGATGACAATGGAGGAGGCATCAAGCGGGGTGGTCAGCGAAGCGCAAGGTGTCGCTGTGTCCATAGGAATGGCAGCAATCGCAATGCTTCTGTTGCTGGCGGTGGTTTGGAACATTGTGTCGATAAGCGTAGGTGAGAGAATCCCGGAGCTTGCTCAACTTGAGGCTATTGGCTGGTCGAGGAACTCGCTCACTCGACTCCTGTTCCTCGAAATCTCGATTGTAGCGCTGCTTGGTATCGTGCTATCGGTTCCTGTCACTCAAATGATCTCTGGACTATTCGATGGCTTCATGAGAACCTACATTCCCTTCTATGTTGCGTCATTCGATATCGCACCACTGCTCGGAGTAGCCATCCTCACTCTGTTCACAGCAATCCTGGCATCACTTCCTTCAGCCAGAAAGCTCAGGCGAATGAATATTGACACAGTGATTCGTGATAGGTTGTTGACGTGAACAGGCACCTCGTCTTTTGGCTCCGTTTGGATCTTGCTTGAGCCCTTGTCATTCTCTGCGAAGTCTTGGGAAGAAGAGAGGAACTCTCTCCTTGTATAACACGTACTCCTCACCAAATCTTTCTGTAAGCTCTTTCTCCTCCCACTTGATTGCAAATCCAAACAAGGGGAGAAACAGCATCGTAAGTATGAGTAGGAATGTCAACCTCAGAAAGAGAGTCCAGCCTATCAAGAGAATGGTACCTGAGAAATACAGCGGGTTTCTAGTGTAGGCATAAGGTCCAGTGGTGACCAATTGGCTCTCTTCCTTGGTCATGTAAAGCTCATCGCCGAAGGCTCTGCGCAAAGTTAGGCTTCTCAGAGTGAGGGCCATGACTAGAAACCCTACGGCTAGGAATATGATACCAATCCCTACAGACCAGAAGAGTTCTATTGGTAGAACCCAAGGCAAGCCAAGCAGAACGATGGCAGTCAGGGAAACTGCTGAGAAGATTACGAATACCACGGGCACCAATACGCGAATAGGCGGGGGTTTCCTGCGCTGAGCCAATCTTCAACCTCACCCCTGTTCATTGATATTAGCCAGATTCTACTTAACCCTGTCTTCTCATGATGAATGCGAGAACTCGGGAGCTGAACCGTTTGTCGATGTTCAAAACCAACGTCCGACACGCATCTTGTACTCTAGATACTCGACTCCGAAAGCTTCCTCCAGCTTCTCCTCTTCCACCTGAATGAACTTGTATCTGAAGATGATGTAGACTGCGATTAACCCTAGGAAGACAACCAGACTACTCCACACTATGACCAGGCCAGCCATCATTAAGAGAACTCCTAGGTAGAGTGGATTCCGACTGTAACGATATGGACCAACAACAATGAGTCTGGAAGGAGTCTGCATCGGTTCCCTAGCTTCGAGCCCAATCTTGCCAACATGCAAAAGATTGTAGTTTGCCCAAGCAACTAAACCCATTCCTACAGGAATCGGAATTAGTCCAATGAGATTGTAGGAATGGGGAATGATGTCAGCTGGAAAGGTGAATATGTCAACGATAATCTGTCTATCGATGTCGAAGATGTAAACGGGAGCTACTAGTATAATAGTCAGAATTATGGAAGAAATGAGAATTCCCAGACCTTTCAAGAAGATGTCGACCCAAGGATACTTCGTCTTCACTTCTTCATAGTCAATCATTCGAAATCGCAGGCCATGTTTCCTCAGCGTTTCAAGGATTAACAGATGATCCATGATTTCATTCACCAGTCAGACATTCAAGAGAGTGTCGCCACGAATCCTTCGACTTCTTCCACAAACAGCTCTGGATTGTGGGAGTGGATTACATGATCAGAGTCGATTCTCTTGAAATACATATCCGGCGCAATCTCCCGTGCCCATGCAGCATCGTCATCGTCCATTGCACCGACCAGGCCGTATTCAGGATGCCTGAGCCAGTTTGCGTGGAGTAGTAGCATCGGACACTCAGCGCGTTTCAAAGCGTCAGCATGGTCCAGACCTTCGTAGATGCGGCCGTCGAGGAAAGCCTGAGAGAAGTCAGCGTCGAAGGTGACCAAGACGTCAGTTATCCTACCGAATCTTCCTGGGAGGGAGGGATTGCCTGAACGTAACCTCTGAGATGCTCGAATAAGGAAAGAGATGAAGTATGCAGCTGATCTTGGCACTCCACGGAACTTTCCATCCTCTACAGGTTTCTTGATCTTCATGAAGGCTCTTGCAAGTCCACCAATGCTTCGTGACTCTTTGAGCTCCCGACTCATCTCTACTGTGATTTCAAGGACCCTGTAGACGTAGTTGTCCTCTTTGATCCTTGGCCATTCTGATGAGAAGAGCGGTGCGTCCTCCATGATGATTCCCTTGACAAGGCCCGGTCTGTTTGCGGCCAACCAAAGCGCGATGAGACCTCCAGAAGAGTTTCCTGAGATAATTGCTGGTTTTCCGACGGCATTTTCAAGGAACGCAGTCATGTCCCTGCCAATGGAATTGAAGGTGTAGTTTCCAGTTGCCCAGTCAGACTTCCCATGTCCTCGTACGTCGACAGCAAAGACATGGAAGTTCTCAGAGAGCATAGGAAGTACCTTCTCGTAGGTCTTCCAGTCTGCGCCTTGCCCAGGAATGAGAACAAGGGGGACACCATTCCTTGGGCCTTCCACGTAGTTGATGTTGATCTCGCCCGTGTCAAGCAGCTTCTCTTCAAATTGCTCCATACTTCAGTCAAAGAGGTGAAGACTTATAAATTTTCATTACAATGCAAAATATGCAAAATAAGAGAATTTGTAGTCGGTGTCATCATGATGAGAGGTGGTAACAGGTGAAAGACGAGAAGTACACTCGACTCAGAACTTCCTTTGTGCAGACGCTTGAAGAGCTTGTGAAGTATCGCGGAAACGATCCAATGATAGCAAGAATCTATGCCATGATTGTGCTTTCACCGGACCCCCTAACACAGGAACAGATTGCCGAGGCTACTGGGTATTCAAGGAGTCAAATCTCCCGATACCTTGCTAACCTTGAACAGAGGCAAATGATCACCAAGGAGTCCAAGCCAGGCTCAAGAACTCAACTGTATGGAGGGGACGCAATACCCTTTCTTGATGGATTCCGAATGGGACTAGAAACTGCAGAGAGATTCATCAAGAGCCGGCTTGAGATCATAGACCACATCTTGGAAGAGTGGAAGACTCTGCCAGAGAAACTCAAAGCCACGGAAGAGAGTAGGAAGTTGAAGGAGGTCGTGACAGTCTTCTCTGCCTGGTTTGGAAGCTATCTCGATCTTCTTGCAGAATTCAATCAGCGTTTCAATGAACGACTGAAGAAGATAGAGCGAGACCTGTTGCTCATGAAACTCTAGTTGTTCTCAAGCCTGATGCGCAGTGCCCACTGTCTATTCTCTCCGCCGTGGTTCAACGCGAAGGCTAATTAACTCAGTCCCTCAACGCTTGAACCATACTCAAGGTGGGGACTCTAGAATGGGTTTGATGAAGACTGCAGCTGTGAAAGGGATTATTCCAGCTGGTTTCAAAGCGAGAGAGCTTCAGAACAATCTGCTACGATTGATAGCTGAAATCCCTATGGTGATGGAAGAACGATTTGGAGATGAGGGACTCGAAGCTATTGCTGAAACCTTCAGGCGTCTAGGCAAACGTGATGCTGCAATAATGAAAGAGCGTCTTGGTTTGGGTGACACATTGAAGGACGCAATGGATGCATGGATCATAATTGGTCACATAATGGGTGCAAAGATGGAAGTTACTAGAGAGAGTGACCATCGCGTTGTTGCAGACCATCCATTCTGTCCTCAGTATGAGGAGTCCAAGAAGCACGGGAAGATCTACTGTGAGTCTGCATGTTGGCCCTATGTTGGCACAATTGCCGCAGAAATCGCTCCTGGTATCAGGATGGATATGGTCAGACCAGCTGATATGGACAGAGCCTGTACAAAGGCTTTGGTTTTCACGACATCTGAAGTCGAGTGAATTCTATTAGATCCGAAAATGTGCTGGTGAAATCCCCGACCAGTAATGACTGATTCGTCGATTGCGCAAGTTCTATTAGTTGCAGGAGCGGAAATCGAGGGTAGTCTGATTGTCGTGTCGTCGTGGATGTGTGAATCGAAGGATGATTGAGTCAAAAGAATCAGACTACAAGACCATGACCTTGTTCTTGGTCATCAGCTTTGTAATTATCCTGTTTTACATCGGACTATACCAGGTTGGGATAATCCAAACCATAGAGGTAACCAGTGGTGGGTTAGTCCATCGCACACTGGTCCTGAACGCGCTCTTGTTGGTGGGGACTGTACTTGGTGTCTTGGTTCTATACGGAAGGCTCCTTGGAAGAGATTTCGGGCTTTGGGGCCGGAAACTGCCACTTGCGTTAGCGATTGGTGTGATGACTTGGACTCTTGTTCAGATAATAGAAGGCCTGGCCGCTTTCATCAGCACAGGTGTCGTAGAACTTGAAACAGGATGGAACACAGAAGCTCCTGCTTTGATAGGGCTACTGATCGGAATGCTCTTTGGAACAGCTCTCTATGAAGAAGTGGGGTTCAGGGGATTCCTTCTGGTTCAGTTCGATATGAAAATGAGAGATATAACAACGAACAGGTATTTGCAGGTAACACTAGCTCTACTGGTTTCACAGATGTTCTTCACTCTGATTCATATCCCTTGGAAGGTCATGAATCAGGGATGGACTATGACGGTCTTCTTCGACCTTGTGTTCAGCGTGTTCATGAATGGACTAATCTATGGCGTGCTCTATTTGAGGACTGAGAACCTCTTTTTCGTCATGGGTGTGCATGCCTTCGGAAATGCACCGACATCCCTGGTTACTCCATCAATAGGACCGTCCAACATAGTACTACTACTAGCGATTGTCTGGGCGGTGATTTGGCCCAGACTGCGAAAGTGGGAAACGAAAGAAACAGTACATGGCAATTCATCAGGTGGGGCCGGAATTCAAGATTCCCGAGAATGAGATTTCCAGTCCCAGCCTGATGCGAAGTACCTATAAGCAACACACCGCCCCCGACAGCCCGCATAGCATGATTGTACATGCAGAGGTAGTTGATCATGGACTTCCAGGAATCTGATGAAGAGAAGATGTTCCGCGAGGCCGTGCGCGAGTTTGCACAGAAGTACGTCGCACCTGCCTGGCAGGACTATGATAGGAATCACGAGATCCCAAGGGACCTCATCAAGAAGATGGGAGAGCAGATGTTGTGGGCTCCAACGGTCTCCGAGGATTATGGCGGTGCAGGACTCTCGATGACCATGGCGTGCATTGCGGCTGAGGAGCTTGCGAAAGCAGACCTGTCGATTGCATTGCCAGTGATGTATCTGGTGGAGGCATCCTGGGCGCTCATATTCGACTTCTACGGCACTCATGAGGCAAAGAGTGAGATACTACCAAGGGTCACAAAGGGCGACTTGTTCTTTGGAATCGCTACCACCGAGCCAACTGGAGGCTCGGACCTCGTGAACACCACCAAGACCACCATCAAGCCAAAGGGCGACAACTTCGTCATCAACGGCGAGAAGGTATACATCAGTGGTGTGGCGGAGTCTGAGAAGTACGGCGGCGTGTATTGGACACTCGCCAAGTCAGACCCCAAGGGTGACCACAAGGTCTTCGACGCCTTCATCCTTCCGCTGAACATGGGCGACGGTCTCGTGCCCGGAATCACCACCACGCTCTTTGAGGACATGGGTAGGATGGGTGTTTCCACTGGCGGTTTCAACATCGAGAACGTCGAGATTCCCAAGCACTACATCATCGGTGACCGCGGTAGAGGCTTCTACATGGCGATGGAGGGGTTCAGCGCTGCTAGAGTATTGATAGGTGCTACATGTCTCGGTGCTGCTCAAGG
>JBHLRV010000011.1:0-14481 GCA_048882205.1 Candidatus Thorarchaeota archaeon
AAAGGCTTCTACTGACTCAACGTATTCATCCGCAAGAGTCACAAGTAGTGCCGCACCCGTGGGTGTCAACACCTCAGTCTTTGCAATGCCCATGATGAAGGGAACGTCGTGCGCAACCAGAATCTCTGCAACAGCTGGAACAGGCACCTCCAAATCGCCCTGTTCAGTCTGAATTGTGCCTGTGCCAACGGCCACATGCGTTGCTATGAACTTGGTATCATCCAGCAGCCCTGCCTTTTCCAGTAGGTAGGCCGTTCCAACAATGTCAAGAACAGTGTCTATAGAACCGGTTTCATGAAGCTGAAGCTTCTCTATTGGAGTTTCATGAGCGCGGGATTCCGCCTCCAGTAGTTCATTCAGAGCATTCTCTGCAATCTTCTTGGCGGCCTCGGAAAGCTCCAGCTCATTCGAGATTGAAGACACTATTTCCTTTAGGGAGTTCGAATCATAGCGTATGCTGGGGTCACTCGTTATCTCAAGAGTCATGCCTGTGTGATCATCTTCTGTCTTGGGTATGAAGCGCACCCTAAGAGCTGTGTCATGTATCAAAAGGCTAGCGGCCACTGGGAGAAGCGAACTCTCTTCTCCAATCAGACTGACCAATGCAGAGAGGAACATGTCCCCTGATGCTCCAGCAGTCTTGACATCTATGAGGACTATGTTGCTCATTGGTCTATTCTCCGAATTGATTGCTCTGCCTTCCGTTTTGGTCAAGATTTTAACGGGCAGCCTAAATAATCTTGTCAGGACAAATGTGTGCGCTCAGCGGCGGAACTGATGCAGTACTTGACCCAGGATTGACTGGTCATATTCTGCATCAAAGTGTAGGCATTCCACCTTTTGAAGGCCTCTTCAATAGAAGCTTGTTCTACATGCCTCCCTCGCGCGCTGGTACCTTCGCCGCTGAGCCACTAGTCTTCCAATTCTCGAATATCGCCATGTACATGCATTCTTCTGGACTTATCCACATGGCAGAAGAGTCGTAGGCTTCACTCACAAACTCAACAGGGGCGTTGCGTATAAGAGCGGCCGGTACGGACCCGTCCGATTCCCCCATTACGGCGGTGCATGTCGATGCAAGATTGTCAGCGATGGCCCTGCGAGTGACCCTGAGCTCATTGCCAAAGAGATCTCGCTTTCCGCGATCATCAGCTATGGGCCTGAAACCTGCAACTCCAAGAGCCATGCCGATGTTCCCTAATCTAAGAGGTTGCGTTCGACTGTCAACGATTAGTACCCCGATGGTCTTGTCAAATCTGTCCTTGACTTCTTGCCTGAGTTTCTCTGCGCTTCCACGTGAGTCAAGCGGAAGAAGCGATGCATAGCCTGGAGGCACATTGGACGTGTCTACCCCAGCATTTGCCATGAGTGTGTTATTCTTGACGGTAAGCAGTACGTGCGGGATTCCTCCCAGTATCTCATCAGCTTCCTGTAGAACGAGTTGGGCGACTTCTGGTTGCAGCTCGTGCTTGGATGCAAGTTCTTGTGCCTTGTCACTGATCTCAACATCTGAGAGCTTTACCAGACGCCCTTCAGTCGTTCCAAGCGGCGTTTCAGCAATTCCTAGAATATCATGATCCTGTAACTCATGACCGCCTTCCCTCATCGCCTCAACAAGAACCGCAAGGATATCATCATCTTCGGTGATGATTCGCGTTCGAATAGGGATCACTTGCATTGAAACTTCCTCAATGGACCACGCAAGCCATCTGAAGATAAAGGCTGTCAATGATTTGAACTAGTCTTTATCGACCCTCTGAATCCTCATGCGTGCCCCCATTATGCACTTGTCACCCTTCCTCCCTCCCATTGGATTATGACGAGTACCCATTGAATTCATACATCGTGCTGCGACAGCAGCGCCCATTGCTAGGCCGTCTTCCACAAAGAGCAGATTATGACTCTCATCCCATCTTGACCCGTCGGCTAGAAGCAGGCCTTCCGTGATGAGGTTGGGCTTCTCACCTGTTGTTATAGCTCTCCCTGTGAGGCCTAGAGAAGTGTCTTCAAGAATGAGCCCCTCAGACTCGACCTTGCTCAGGATTCTCTGAACGATTCCGAACTGTATCAGATCAATCACTGCGTGTAACTCGGCTTCGCCGCCCTTTCCTACAATCTCTGCACCAAGCCGCTCAAGAGCAGGCAGGTCTGAGCCGTCCACTCCAACATCCACACCGACGAGGACAACGCCTGTTCGATCAGCCGCTTCTACGTTTACAGGGACTGTGCCAAATCTCGAAACACCTGCTGGAACTCGCTCCACTCGGATGTATGATTGGGCGGCCTGCATCCATTCCTCATCGATAGTTCCTCGGAAAGGTCTTGATGAACGAGCAAGGTCGAGTGCAGAACCAGTCGTGGGGTCAACTCTGCCAGAGCCCCGGACAAGTGCATCCGGAATTGCTCCAGCAAGGCCTACAAATGAAGCGATTGTCTTGGCATATGGATGACCGTCATCCGTGATTCGTCCAGCAAGTGTCGTCCCAAAGTCAAGAGTCATCACTGGGTTACGAAAGTCCACGTCGGTGTTCTTTGCAGCCCCCTTCAGGCCTGCCATGACAAGCTCTCCTTCCATTTCGTTTGCGACGACCCCTGCGTCAGCAGGGGGAAGGGAACTGGTTACTGCGCCATCGAAGTATACCTTTTTGAGCCAACTGAACTCGCGTAGATCTGGAGGGAGGTTGTCAGGAGAGATTGAAGCAGTCATCTTTCGAGGGGGTACGCCTGCCAGAAGACAGCCATCTGCTAGAGCCTTGACCATGGCTCCGACTTCTTCTGGAGAGGCAAATCCTGCAGTGACCCCGGTAGATCTGACCACGAAGTGAAGATCATTGTCAATGTCGACGCGCGACCGTGTTAGAACCGTAGTCAGGACGTCTGCCACAAGCTCGCTGACAGACTCCCGTGTCAGTTCCACCCCGGTGAGTGTGTGGCCAAATATCTTCTCTCCTTCTTTTGGTGCTCGAACATCTCTCGTATGTCGAACCTCTTTGTCAATCTGGAATATCTGAGCGGTCTGAAGGTTCGTGGTCATGAGAATGCACTTTGAGGTTGTATTGCCTAGCTCGACAGATGCAACGGTGTAGAACGGCTTCATTCGAAGGGAAGAGACTCCAATGGTAATCGGATGTACCATCATGTGTCGACGAGGCATGTTCGTATTCTCCACATCAAAGCAACTTCTTGTACGGGTGATTCTCGGAAGGCTCCAAGCCCAGTTCCAGCTTTGCTGACTCTGCAGAGAAGATGTCAGCCATTGCGATTGTTGGAAAGACCAAATCCGCGTTTTCGATTGGACCGTAGAGCAGGAAGTTCGCACCCATTGTCTGAACAATAATGTTCGAAGCAACGTCACAGACTCTGAAGGCATCCTTGTTTGTCTTCCTATACTTTCGTATCCAGGTCCATGACGATGGCGCGTTATGGATACCAGAGCCGACGGGATGACCGTAGAGTGTCTTGGAAACGAAAGTGAAAGATGCGGATGATCCGGCGCCTGCGCCCATGGCGGTGGTTGCTGTGTCAATCAACGGCTTGGTAACTCCAATCTCCTTACATAGGTCCAACAACCCTTTCTTGAACGAAGGCGTCCCTGTTTCAAGTACTGCTCTCCTTCCAGATATTGAAGCATCCTGTGGATTGAAGGCTAGGACAATTGCACAGTCATGTCGGATTTCTTGTAGAGCTCCTATCTCTCCATCCGAGGCTGCAACATTGATGGAATTGTAGATCGCTCGGTCGATCAGACCCACCTCCTCGGCGTATCTTAGACCTGCTATCCTCGCATCTGATTGCGTTGAGTCTATCAGAAAGGGAGCATCGGTATGCGTGGTGACGAAGTCAAGATATCTCTCGATGGCAAACTCTGACTCGGCGAACACCTGAATCATGACAGGATTCCCGGTCATCTCAGACATCTCATCTTGCTTGTTGATGAGCTCCTCTGCGGCCTTTTCGTCCATAGTACCCTTATTGGAATCAGCTACAATCCCGTGACCGCCATAGAAGATCGTGCCTGCAAGGACTGTTGGAGTCTCTCCAGGGTTGCCTCCAATCTTCACTCCACCAATATCGTAGATATACTGCTCTCTCTCGAAAAAGAACATCTTGCTACAGCTCCTTTACCACGATTATCGTTCCTGTTTCTCGGTCTTGAATCTCTATGACCACTTGTGATGGATGCACAGATATGACTGCACCTTCATCCTTTGTTGTGACGAGAGATGATGAAGGATCCAGACCTACTCTGTACTCTGGCAGAAGGGAGATTGGTGTTCCCAGACCAACCATAGCAGTAGGTCGTGCTGCAACAGTGAAATCAATCCATATGGCCTCTTCAGGATAGATCTCTTGGCTCCTCGCGTTCAGTTCTCGAACCTGCTCGGCTATGGCATCAGGCCTTGAGTTGTTCATCATGTCAATGAACGTGACTTGTTCGCGAAACCTCTCAACAGCCTCCAGTGGAATATTCTCAATGTATGGGATGGCACCTGGGGCTTCGATAATCTTTCGAGTGTCCGGCTCGATGCCATTGTTGTAGAGGCACTTCATAGACGAGCCCGTAAGATGGCCTGGCACCTCAGGGCCAGCCAGAATCAAGAATCGTATTGACGGGTTTGAAATGATATTGACTATCACACGTTCAATGCCAATGTTCTCAGTCTTGCATGTGCCAATGATGGCATAGTCGGCAGGGACTTCAACCTTCTTTCCTAGAGTGCAGACCGCAACAGACCTCGACGGATCACCAACCTCGAAGTCCCCAGGTATCGGTGGCCACTTTGTTCCCTTCTCTGACACTCCAGTCAACTCCTAGTCCTGCGTCATAGGATAGAACAATTCTCTGTCAATACCAAGCACGCGCTGGGCCTCTCCCATCGCCGACGATATTGCGTTCGCGATGAGTGCTGTTGCAGCGAATACCTCCCTGGTTCTGATCATGGATCCGTACATTATGCAGTCGGTTGCGAAGAGTTGGGCAGCCACAGCCGATGCTACCACGGCAGAAAGATATGTCGACTCGTTGTCGAGGTCTTTCTGTTTTATGAATCTCCAAGCAGAAGGTGCATTATGAGGAGCAAGACAAGTAGGCAGTCCCAGTTCCGACTTCACAGCAAGTGTTGTTCTGAACTCAAGACCGAACCCCGACCCGACCGGCAATGTTGCAGGATCAATGACCATGTTACGTATCCCTAGGTGCTCTGCCTCTGTAATCATCTCATTGATTACATTCATACGTTCGGGTAGCGACATTGCCTTGGGGGACCAGCCGAGCACTATTGCATTCACGATTGAGCTTGCCTTGAGTACCTCCTTCTCATCGGCCTTCAGAGAGAGATTCACAGAGTTGTAGATTGCTCTTCCTTTGAGTCCTACCTCATCACAGTATTGGATCGCTCTCATTCTTGCCTTGGCCGAAGTGGACTCGAAGATGAATGGTCCATCATAGCTCTCTACTAGCCATTCAAGATGCCGCTCCATAGCGACGGCCGTCCTTCCAAACGCTTGCACAATGAAAGGGTGCCCCGTCTTCTTCGACATATCGTTGCCAGTTTCTATCCATTCCTTTGCCAACTTCTTGTCGAATAGGCCCCGTTTTGTATCCTCGACTATTGGCTGACCTTTGAAGAACAGGCCTCCAATCAAGACTGTCGGATTCTCTCCCGGATTTCCTCCGACCGTGATGCCGCCAAAATCGCACATTTCTTGTTCTTTCTTAAAGACAAACATCTTGCTTCAGCCTCGTCTTGGTCGCGGGTAGAGTCCAGTACTCTCAACCAGCTGAGGTATACTCTCCTCCCATCCAATGCCCATTATATGAATGCCGTCGACGCCTTTCATCCTCCTAACTGCCTCAATAATCTCCTTGGCAATTTGGACGCCCTCCTCCCGCGACGCTGCAAGCCGTTCCTCATCTTGTAACCCGTGCTCAGCGTCACGTAGGCGTTCTATGTAATCGTCAGGTACTCGGATGCCAGGGATTTCGCTGTTCATGAATTCGGCCATGTCAGATCCCTGGAGAGGCACAATGCCAGCCAGTACCCTCGCATCAAGACTCTCAATCTGATCCATGAAGTCTTGAAATCCGTCCGGATCGTAGATGGCCTGTGTCTGAAAGAACTCAGCTCCAGCACCACGCTTCTCCCATACCCTCTTGACATGCTTGTCCTGTGGAACAGCATAGGGATCGAAGGTGGATCCGAGGAAGAACGACGGTGCTCGTTCAAGATCCTCTCCTTCGATGTCTTTTCCTTCCATCAGTGTGCTGGCTAACTCTAGCGCTCGAATGGAGTCAATCTCAGGAGTGATCCGCCTCTCTGACTTCGAGCCTTGAGCAGGGATGTCGCCTGTCATGAGAAGGATATTCCTGACTCCCAGTGCAAAGGCACCAAAGAGGTCACTCTGAAACTGTACGCGGTTTCGATTGCGAGTAGCGATGTGCATCACTGGCTCTGCACCTGTTTCGTACACAATATGTGCACAGGCCATGCTGCTCATTCGTGAGAGGCCCCTGGGATTATCAGCGACGTTGATTGCGTCACAGTGGTCCTTCACCAAATTGGCACGCTGCATCAAGATATCAACATCCGAGTCATGCGGCGCTCCAATCTCGGCTGTAACTACGAACTGCCCGCTCTCTAGCAGACCTCTGAGGTGTGTGTTCGGCAGCATCGGAATCTCCACTTACTTAGCGTGATAAATGGCGGCCTCTATGAAGCCCGACATTATTGCTTTGGTCAACAGCGGATTTCCTAGTAGCTAGGTCCTACTCAAGTCTTCTGAGTGAACCAACTGGAAGCTCTCTCTCCAGTCTTTGGGCCAATTCAGTACTCAGAACAACCTCAACCTCTACATTGCCCTCCTTGAAATCCTGGTTCCTCACAGTGGTCATATCATGCAGGCGAGAGATGAGCGACATTGAAGAGTCGTCATAAGGTAGAGTAACAAGATACCTAGTCAACGGTGGCAGATGAGAATCGACGGTCTGAAGCAGCTCGTCTAGATTGGTGCTCTCCATCGCTGAAACCGGAATTCCTACCAGTGACTCACCATTAATGACCTCAAGACAATCGCGAATCCTTTCCTTTTCCAAGAGATCGACCTTATTGAGAGCGACAACCGCCGAGATACCATTAGCTCCAATCTCGTTGAATGTGTCAAGACAAGTTTCTAGTTTCCGTTGCATCTCAGAAAGGGGGTCGCTGCCATCAACAACCAAAATGATGACGT
The DNA here is from genome assembly GCA_048882205.1 of Candidatus Thorarchaeota archaeon. Classification (GTDB taxonomy): domain Archaea; phylum Asgardarchaeota; class Thorarchaeia; order Thorarchaeales; family Thorarchaeaceae; genus SMTZ1-83. The sequence goes on from JBHLRV010000011.1 coordinate 7,231, forward strand.
CTGCATCGCCAATCTCCATCAGTGTGGTATTGAAGGCCTGGAAAAGGGGCCTAGGCAAGTCGCTGATGAAGCCGACGGAGTCTGTAAGGACAGCCTGCCTCCCCTCAATTGGCAGCTTGGTTGACTTCGTTGCCAGCGTCGTGAACAGCTGATCGGCTACTTCAACTTCGGATCCAGTCAATGCTCTGTGCAGTGTGCTCTTTCCAGCGTTAGTGTAGCCGGCGAGTGTCACCTCCAAGAATCCCTTCTTTGTCCTCTTTCTCTTCTTCAAAGCCTGTGAACGGGAAATCGAGTCCAGCTTGTCCTGAATGACAGCAATTCGCTTCCTAATCTGGTGGATACGAAGGTTCAGGAGGTCTTCTCCGGCACATATTTGCTCGGCTATGGGTCTATCACCTGTATGTTCTTTCTGCAGCCGCATTCTAATCTGATGACGCTCAAACGGCAGTTCATACCTCAAGCGAGCCTGTTCTATTTGCAGCTTCGCTTGGGGAGTCCGTGCGTGTCTGTCGAATATCTCAAGAATCAGTTGGGTCCTATCTCGGACCTCGACATCCCAGCGCTCCATCAGACGGAAAACCTGTCCTGATGTGAGCCGTGGTGAGAAATACACAACATCAGGCGAATTGATCTCAATCCAAGTAGCTATCTCCTCAACTTTTCCACTTCGGATGGCGAATTTCGCCGAAGGCGGACTGACTATGTCATATGATTTTTCCACCGAGTAGCCTGCTGTTGAGGCCAATGCTACGAACTCATCCATCAGATCTGGTTTATCATGAGATCGTCTTTGGATGAGCAACGCTCTGTCGTCCGCCATTACCAACCAAGTTTGGTCAAAGTGTCTTAAAGCGTTTCATTGGTGGCATAGAGAAAGATTCTTGGGCACACACCCGCCGACACCTATAGACCGGAAATGAGTCAGTTTGAGGTTCGTGCAAAGGACGGGCTTGCCAGAGCAGGGAAGTTCACAACCGAACACGGAGAGGTAAGAACACCTCTGTTGATGCCAGTGGTTCATCCCGGAAAGTCGGCAATCCAACCAAAGAACCTCACATCTGAGTACGGATTTCAGATGATCATAACGAATTCCTACATCATCAATTCGCATGAGAACTTCAAAAAGAAATCTCTCAGCGATGGAGTCCACGGCCTTCTCGATTTTGACGGTCCGGTGATGACCGATTCTGGTGCGTTCCAGATGTACTTTCATGGACTTCCTGACGAAGAGATTGATCCATTGGAAATCGTGAGATTCCAACGTGAGATTGGGTCAGACATCGGCACGATTCTTGATGTCTTCTCTGATCCCAAGGCTGGAAAAACAAAGGCGGAAGAGGATGCTCGAGTGTCTCTTGAACGTGCGAGAATCTCGCAGTCCGAGAAAGGAAGCATGATGCTCGCAGGGACTGTACAGGGGGGCGTCTATCCGGATCTAAGGGAGGCTTCTGCCAAGATGCTCGCTGATATGGACATCGATGTTCATCCGATAGGTGGCCTTGTCCCGCTGATGGAGAGTTATCGATACGCCGACATAGTAAGAGTGACGGTGGCAGTGAAGGCCAATCTACCTCCGGAGAGGCCAGTACATCTTTTTGGCTGCGGTCATCCGATGTTCTTTGCACAGGCGGCGTTTCTTGGTTGTGACTTCTTCGACTCAGCCTCATATGCGAAGTTTGCCGAGTCAGACCGATTGCTGTTGCCAAGCGGCACAGTCCATCTAGGGAATCTCAACGAACTGCCCTGTGAGTGCCCAGTCTGCACGTCTACAAGTGCATTTGACCTCAAGGCAACTGACAAAGAGGAAAGAGCACTGCTCCTAATGAAACACAATCTCTATGTAAGCGCCGCAGAGATGAAGAGAGTCAGGCAAGCCATCCAAGACGGCAAACTCTTCGAACTCGCTGCGATTCGTGCCAGAAGTCACCCGGCCCTCCACGAAGCTCTGGAAGTGATGCTGGATGAGTATGATCGACTGAACGTAATTGGACCAATTGGCAAGACCGCCTCAGTCTTCTACACTGGGCCTGAAACTGCGCGACGCCCTGAGTTGACAGGGTTCCACCAGAGACTAGTCGGACGCTATCCGTATCTGAAAACAAAGACTGTGGTTCTGGTTCCTCATCTTGGAGATAGGCCATTCTCAGAAACCGCTAGTGTTGCTGCAGAAATGGCCAAAAAGACTGGCCCCGAGGAACTGATTGTTGTCTTCGTGACCCCTATGGGTGTCGTTCCGTGGGAGCTTGAACACGTTCACCCGGCGCAGCAATGTGTCTTTCCAAAAGTCGTCGATGAGCTGACATTGAGGTCTTCAGTGGAGAGACTGCGCCAATTCCTAGGAATGATATCGTACAAGAAGGCAGTTTGGCTGAAACGTGATACTCCTACTGGCACTTTGTATGAAGAGTTAGGTGACGAACTCAAGATCAGTGCTCTTGATAGCGCGGACTCGATACCAATCGGATTGACTAGTCAAGCAGAACCAGAATCATGGCCGGCAAGAAAAGTGAGAGCGCTTCTGGCCCACCAGTGGGGAATGGATTCTAGGAAGCTCAAAAGGATAGACGACTTGGAAACCACTTTCTCCAGGTCAACCGGCAAGATTCGGCATATCAAGAAGGCTGGGGACATACTATTCACCCTAGTTCCGAACAATGGACTTTTGGCACCGACCTACAAGGGTGGACTGGAGCTTCTTGATCTTGGCATAGTGAATGACTACATTGTGACTATGGACAGCTCTGTCGCAGAGTTCGTTTCCAAAGGAAGGTCGGCACTAGCCAAGTTTGTCAAACATGCCAGTCAGAACCTCGTTGCGGGTGAGGAAGTCCTAGTAACTGACGAAGAATCCAATCTGATCGGTGTTGGTCGAGCTGTTCTTGATGGGGATGAGATGCTGGCATTCAAACGAGGTGTTGCAGTGGCCACTAGGCACTCGAAGGGACCTCAGAAGGCGGCTTGCTTGTGGCCATGACGTGACCAGGGACTTTTCTCAAGGCTTCTACGCCGCCCACAGGCAGAACCATCACCTCGGACTGAGGTGCGTAGAGTGTCACTTTGTCGCCTATCTTGAGCCCAGTGTCTGGGCCGAGAAGCGCTTGAGCCCCCAGCCCTCCAACTTCGAAATAGAGTTCCATCGCGTTGCCCACGTAGATTGTCCGCGTGACATCCCCTGTAATCTGATTGTCTGTCTTGCTGCTTCTTTCCAGATGAAGGTCCTCCGGCCTCATGGCACACTTGACTGCTTCCCCTACTTCGAATGGATAGCCTCCAATAGTGGTCGTTCCTATGACTATCTGATCATTCGGGATCTTCACTTTGATGTGTTCTCCAACTGATTCAATCTCTCCGTCAATGAAGGTGCATTGCCCGATGAAGTCAGCCACGAACACAGTTTGAGGCATCTCGTAGATTTCACGAGGCGTTCCGAACTGCTGAACATAACCAAGATCCATTACTGCGACCCTGTCAGAGATGCTAAGAGCTTCATGTTGGTCGTGCGTGACGTAGACTGTAGTAATGGTAAGCTCCTTTTGTATTCTCATGATCTCTTCTCTCATATCGAGCCGGAGCTTTGCATCAAGGTTGGAGAGCGGCTCATCGAGTAGGAGCACTCCCGGTTCTATGACCAGGGCGCGAGCAAGTGCGACACGCTGTTGCTGTCCGCCAGATAGCTGGTGAATGTGACGATGTCCAAGGTCACCCATCCGAACAAGGTCTAGTGCGTCGTTGACCCTCTTTCCAACCGCGCTTTTGGTGTACTTCATGCCGTTAACACGCTTCAACTTCAGTCCATAGGCAACATTGTCAGACACAGACATATGAGGCCAAAGGGCGTAATTCTGGAAACACATTCCAGTGTTTCTCAAGTGTGGAGGCACGCCTGTGACGTCCTTGTCATCAAAGAATATCCTCCCACGATCTGGAACGTAGAAGCCAGCAATCAAGCGAAGGAGTGTGGTCTTTCCGCAGCCAGAAGGGCCGAGAAGTGTGGAAAGCTCTCCTTCTTCTAGAATCATATTCACCTCATCTGTTGCGATAACATCGCCGAATGTTTTTCGCAGATTCTCTAATCTAATCTCTACCATTGATCTCGCCTCATATGCCAGTTATCGCAGATGATCTAGTGCCCAGTATCTTGTTCGTTATCGTGATCACTGTCATCTGCAATCCCATCATTAGGACACCAAGACATGCAGCGGGGTAAGCCCCGCCGAACTGTCCTGTTCCTTCTAGGACTTCCTTTGTCCAGAAAGTCATTGGAGCTTGCTGACGTCCGACACTTCCCAAGATCAGGCTTGTGCTGACCTCGCTGACTGAATATACGAACGACAACAACGATCCTGCAAGAACACTGACTCCAATCAGGGGCATAGTAATCTTCAAGAATGTCTGGTTCTTGCTAGCACCCATATTCTGCGACGCCTCTTCCAGAACTACTGGAGTTGATTGCAATCCGGCATACGCCGCTCGTACGGTGAACGGGAATTTTCGGATTGTATATGACATTGTTATGAGAAACCACGGCATCTCCGGGGGGAATAACGGTGTATTATAGAAGAGCGTGAAGTATCCTGTAGCAATCACGATTCCCGGTAGGGCAATTGGTGAAGTGACCAGAAGGTCTAGCCAAGTCTTCCCAGGGATATCTCTCCGAGCTATGAGGTATGCTGCACTTGTCCCCAAAAGCACTATAATTACCGTAGCAATGAGCCCATAGACTAGAGTATATTGGATTGATCGGCTGACATCAGGATAGGCCCACAAAACATCGTAGTTACCTAATGTCCATACATCAGGTAAGACTGCATCTGTGGACCAAGACCCTGTAAATGAGAGGATTATCACACTAATCTGGGGGATGAGAGCCAGAAAGAGCAAAGGAATAAGGATGATGTAGACCAAGGCCGTGGCGCCGAAACTGAGCTTCCTGACACGTGGATTCCATTGTCCACCCTTCGTGCCAGACTCGTACGATCTCAGCGCCGCATACTTCCGTATGGCCAGAAATCCCGTCAATGCAAACACCAGTAGGATTATGCCAATGGCAGGCCCCGCAGGGTCAATGGTGCCTGATTGTGTAGCAATACTGTTGAACACTTGGAAGGCGAGTGTCTTCTGAGCTTGTTGGTCTTCAAAGTAAACTATCGGGGTCCCAAGGTCTTCAATACTCAGAATAAAGGTGAGAATGGCACCGGCTTGGATACCCGGCATCGCCAATGGAAACGTGACGGACCTGAACAAACGACTGCCAGTAGCCCCCAAGTTCTCGGCCTGCTCCTCAAGCGCCGGATCAATACCCATGAATGATGAGTAGGCATTAAGGTACACTAGCGAGAAGAAGGACAGCGACTGCACGAATATTATCGCAGCGAGTCCCCTGAACTCAAACCGAAAAGGCAACCATTGCAAAGTCGTGTAGAATAGGTTGTTTATGAACCCGGCTCGACCCATGAAGTACTTGATGCCAATAGCACCGACAAAAGGAGTCGCAAGTATGGGAAAGATCAAGACAGTACGGACAATTCGTTTCCCAGGAAACTCGTATCTTGCGACAATGAATGCAAGAAACACTCCAAGAGCAACAGAGAAGATGGTCACGAGAACTGCGACGTAGATAGAATTGATCACTGCGCCAAAGTCCCAACCGCGTATAACGACTAAGTCTCCACCTGTGAGTATTGTTTCAAGATTCACGTAGGATGTCCACTGTCCTGTTTCTGCGTTGTACTGCCAGGGCCAAAAGTTCGTGTCTGCGAAAAGGTTCGTAAAATGAATCAGAGAGGGCAATCCGGTGTCAGGGTCCAAGAAGGAAGATACCACTACGCTCAACAGAGGCAGAATTAGGAAGAGTGTAAATGCCCCTAGAACCGCTACCAGCTGAATCGTTGAGAGTCTATCCATCTCCCGCTTGAATTTCCGGACTCCAGCTCTGGTCCTTGTTCCCGGATCTGAAAGGAACTCCCGGGCGCCACGACCTGCGCCAGAGAGACGGTTTCGAAAGGACCGAGCCCTACTAGAAACGCCTCCTCGAATGCGTCGAGGTATATTGCGGAGTGAGAGAGCCAGATTGTCCCGGAGATTGTCCGGGACTAGCTCCGGCTCGACTTCAGGCGTCTCCTTGACCAGCTCGCTCTGGTCTGGCTCGGTCGACAGAGGCTCCAGCCTCCCCTAGGATGTTGGAACAGAAGCTTGTACCGCACCATAGACAGCCTTTGCCTCGGCCGTCCACGCAGACTTTATGTCACTGAGGAACTGGGCGTCATAGATCATGTCGTCATTGATAGATTTGGCGTAAGCCTCTGTGAATTTCTCCATTTGGGCAGTATTGGGATCAGCGACGGTAACTGGTGTGCCCATTGTTGCGGCGTAGCCGTTTAGCGCTGAAAGTGTTATCCAACCTTGCTCGTACGCATTCACAATCGTGTACCAGCAGTCAACCAGCTCAGTATGAGCATCATTGAAGACAGCAGACCAATAGTGGATGAACGCCGCATTGGTGAGTAGTGACAGAGTGTCATTGAACTCGATTCCTGTGTTGGTCAATGTGTCATTGAAAGCCATATAGATGTCATCAGCACCAATGGCACCCGGCTCGTCGAATGCCTCTCTCATGACTGGTAGCCTCCTGATGGTAGAGTCCAACCATAGAGACTGGCCATAAGGAGAAAGCACAAAGTCTAGGAATGCCTCGGCCCAGTCCGGGTGCTTACTAGTCGATGCTATCGCAATTGGATCACCATTGATGATTGATTCTCCTTCAGGGAGAATGTACTCACAGTCTGAGTTTCTGTATGACGTCCCGAACCCGTAGAAGTCGATAGACATCGAGATACCGACTTGTCCTGATTCCGCAGCTGTCTGAGTTTCAACGGAACCTCCATAGATGTTTGCACTCCCTGCCATTCTCGCCATAGTCTGCCATCCAGCGTCCCATCCAAGAGCCTGAGTGATAATCTCATAGATTCTTGTGTTCGAGGTCGTATCAGGCGCGTTGCCCATGGCGATTGTGGGGATGGCCTTCAGAAGACTACCATAGATTGGGCCTGCCAAGTCAGTCCATGAGGTTGGTGTAGGAAGACTATATGAATCAAGGAATGCATGATTGACTGTGAAACCGAATGACGAGATTGCCGCTGCAATCCAGACCAACTGATCCAGGGAGTTGTTCCGTTTCATGGCAGCACCGGCAATAGTATTGTTAATTCGAGAAGCGACTTCCACCATCAGTGGACTTGTCAAAGGTGCCAG
>JBHLRV010000012.1:0-14434 GCA_048882205.1 Candidatus Thorarchaeota archaeon
ACAGTGTGATCCCAAGAAATGTACGGGAACTCGCCTTGAGAGGTTGAAGAAGGCGAATGTCATCCGTACTCTGCGGCTTATTCCCTCTGGGTCTGTTGTACTAAACCCAGCGGCTGAAACCGCTGTTTCTGCAGCCGACAAGAAATCCGTCCTCCGTTCGGGTCTTGTGGCTCTCGATTGCTCGTGGAAGCAGGCTGAGGGTGTATTCGCGAGATCCAAGACAGGAAACCAAAGAGCACTACCATACTTGCTAGCAGCAAACCCGATCAACACATACAAACCCATCAAGCTATCCACTGCTGAGGCAGTTGCGGCAGCACTCTATGTCATGGGTCTGAAGGACAGCGCAGATGACATCATGTCTGCATTCAAGTGGGGGCCATCTTTCATCGCGCTAAACAAAGAGTGGCTAGATGCATACTCAGCCTGTGGAACTAGTAGTGAGGTTGTCGAGGTCCAAAGGGGAATAATGAAGGAACACCAGAGGCCAGATCAATAGACAAAGAATGGCCCTGGTGCAGAGAGTAGCCCCAATTCTGTTCCATCCATTCTCGTCACCGGGATTGGATCTTGCGACATCAGACTAAGCTCTCTACCCTTTGCCTCCTGTCGACCATCTTCGGCAAATTCTTGAGATTGCTACCCAGTGTTGGGCCGTTTCAGCCGGTCCGAACCAATCCTCAACAGCTTCAAATGCTGCATCATTGTCATCTCTGGTCCGGGGGTGTCGTTTCTGTTCCCAGAGCGAGGCTCTCGCCTCCCTGCTTGCGCAGGACTGGTGTCGACTTGTAGTTGGGAGCTTCCTCAGCTCTCATTCCGAGGAATGAGTACCGTCAGCCGCGCTTCTGCTCCAAGGCCAATCAATCATCTGAACGTCTGCATAAAAAGGTGGTCAGTCCTTGATGTGTCGCTACTTCTCGGACGCTCGTTTCTTCCACATCGAAGGATAACGTCCTCTCTCCATTAGCACTCTGTCAATTGTCGCTACGATGCCGCTCTTCGCCTTGGCCATTGAATCTGAGGTGGTAGAGCTCTTTGCGATGGCAATTGCCTCGCCCTTCAAGGTCTTGAGGACCACAGTATCGCCCTTTCTCAGACCGCTGCTCAGACTGACGATTCCGCTGGACGCAAGATTCGCACCATGGCAGATTGCATCCACCGCACTGTCACGAACTTCTATTGAAGGAAGATGGCTGAGACTAAACTCAAGTGGCAGGAGGTACCTCCGGAGTTCAGCTTCGTCACCTTCTTCTTTCCAGAAACTATAGGCATCTTTGAGGTCATAGAGCGAGCAAAGATGCTCATCCTCTCGAAATGGTCCAACACGAGTTCGGCGGAGTTCTCTCATATTGGCTCCGCAGCCCAAGGCCTCTCCAATGTCGAAGCACAGCTTGCGAATGTATGTTCCGGCTTGGCAGCCCACTCTAAACAGAACAAGACGACCCTTGGTTTCGATTAACTCGTTGTAGTAGACCTCCCTCACCCGAAGGATTCTCTTTACAGATGATCTCAGGGGAGGCTTCTGATAGATCTTGCCAACGAACTCGTTGATGGCTCTACTGATGTCATCGAGATCTACCAAGCCGTGGAGTTCCATCACACAGACGTATTCCTTCCCTGCGGGCAATAGGGCTTGCATCGCCTTTGTAGCATTTCCAACTCCAGTGGGCAGTATTCCGGTCACGGCTGGATCAAGAGTCCCACCATGTCCAACACGGTCAGCCTTCAGAATCTTGCGAACCCATGTAGCTACTTCGTGACTAGTTGGCCCTGGAGGTTTGTCTAGAGCAATAACACTGTTCTCTAGCAGGTATTCTATTGGAAGACTATCCAGCGATGAGAATCCGTAGTCTTGATTGGTCGTTTCCGTGGACTTGAGAATGGTTTCTCGCGGCTCGTCTGCTGGAAGAAGGCCCTTCACCATATCTCTCCCCGACGACGGCCCCACGATGACTTTCAACTACTGTGGCAGCCTAATCTTCTCTCTGAACCTCTCAGTCAGTCCCGCCTCTGATAGTGCCTTCTCTACTGCACTATCTTCTGCGCCTTTTTCTATCGGAAGTTCTATGTCCAGAGGCTCAAGATGTCGAATGTTGCACTTGCGTCTACGCACGTTACTAAGGTGCTTCGGCCCGGTCACCACCACAAATCTACCTTCCATTTCATCCACAATGACACAGTAGCTTCCGGTTTCTCGGCCCACTGTCTTTACACAAACGCGTCCGATCTTGTACAGAGTCATTTCAATACACCTCGCCGGTCCTCGGTCTAACTGAAACTGCAAGTCGCCTCGCAGACTCATCCCTTTGGACAGGGAGAACAGGCTCTGGACCGCGGATTGCCATATCAGCCTTACGCTTCTTACTAGTCCTCTTTCTGCTCGAAGAATGTCCTGATTGCGGTCGTCAGAATCGTGATTACTCCGTCTAGGTCGTACCTGTCCGTACGCAGAATCAGATCATAGATTGACTGGTCGGAGATGTCCACGCCGTAGAACTCCCTGTATCTTGCGCTCTCACTCCCTTCGCGTGCAATTGTTTCACGTTTCGCATAATCGTAATCGGTACCATCTCGCTCTGAGATTCTTCTTATGCGAACGGAGAGAGGAGCCGTCAGAAGGATTTTGAAGTCAGCGTTATCGCCTGCCATCCATGCCGCGAGCTGGCCGTCGATTACCGCATTGCCCTTTTCAGCCTCAGTCTTGAGAGTTTCATCCAGAAGAAGGTCTATCTGTTCATCCTGTTCGGCTATTCTACTGAACTCCTCAAGAGTAAGCCCTCTTTCCTCAGCCAACCGGCGAAAGATGATGCCCGCCGAAACTCTCCTCAAATCGAATTCCTTGGAGATTCGGTCCGCCACAGAACTCTTTCCTGTTCCGTGGAGCCCGCCAATAGTCACAACGCGCTTCATCTTACTGTTCTCGCGCTTTGCGTATTATTCCTCGCCTTACAGCCCTCGAGGTGGCAAATCCACCATATGGGCGATTGGGTCTCTTGGATGAACGACTTGACTTCCCAGTCCGTTTCTGTTTGGCCCCCCTAGGGAATTGCATCTTCTTGTTGGTCAATGCGCACGTTCCTGCAGCTCCGTAGAACTTCTGGCGATGGACGGCAAGTCTACCTCCAGGTGTCTTGATACTCCGATTTGCTCTTCCTTTCGTCAGTTGACTAGGACGTGGCATTGCCTTCACCCAATCTGCAGTCTGAGGCTTTTCCTTTGAGCCCTCGGTCTTCACTTTTAAGCAAACCGGTTCGTTGTACGTTGGATAGCCGTTATGTGATTGACACTCCCATCACTCGCTGGAGTATCTGACCAAGGCCAAGTCCAACTAGCATGTAGAATCCGAAGAATGTCATACCGAATCCGTATGGTGTAGCGACGCCAAGCCAACCGACAAGGAAGGGTAGGAGCTTGTGCACACTGAAAGGAATAATCGCGACAACTTGGTCGTGACCTGCACCAGTAATAGGATCGTCTATGATGAAGTAGAACGCTCGTAAGACTGCGAACAGTATGATGAATGGAATGAAGAAGATCAAGGAGGGCTTGCAGCGCTGGGTCATCATCTCACGCTGAATCCGCTCAATGTAGGCCTTTCTTCGTTTCACCTTCCTTGCCAACTTCTCATTCTGTGTCCTCTCGGCCTCTTTCTGCATCTCCTGATGCTGTTTGATCTCGGCCTGGTATCTGTTGAGACGTCGCATGTCAGAGAACCTCCTCATCGCGAGGTTACTCAATGTTGTGATGCTCATTGAGATTCCCATGATGAAGAGGGCCGAAAGTGGGGGAGTCTTGAAAATGGCGAAGACTATGTTGAACCAAGCCATGAAGTCACCAAACGGATCTTGCATCAGAGATTACTCCATCAGTGTTGATGCTAGTTCGGAAGCCGCCTCTTCTACCTTTCCCTCGCGATTCTTGATTACTCTGACGGTTGCTCCGGTCAATGTCCCGACCGAGACAGCAGCCGCACGGCACATCCTTTGATGCGTGTCGATTTCCTCGGTCAATTGGTCATCGCGACTCCTGGTATCGTCTCCGCTCCTGCGACTAGCTATCTTGTCCGGGTCGGCCTCAACCAAGACCACGGTCTTCGGTTGTATTGCCCTCGCCACCCACTCAGGGAGCCCGATGAGGAAGCCGTTCTTGGTCTGTATCAGAGTGTGAGTATCTACAATGACTCTGGCGGTCTTCGCCTTCTCCGCAATGGCTTCTCCCGCCATCCTCTGGACTTCACGTTGAGTGGCTGTTCGCATCCTTCGAAGTTCGTCTCTGTTTCGTATGAGCCCCTTCTCTGAGGCGATCTCAAACATCTCTGTACCAATGTTCAGGACGAGAACCTCTTTACCGTGTTGGCTCTTGACTATCTCCACAGCAGTGTCGATGACTGTGGTCTTGCCAACTCCAGGAATCCCAGTGACAATGACCACGTTCCTTTCTTCTGTCATGAGAACCGACCATATCGTACTTCTTGCACGACTGGCCGTTGGTCCTACTCTGCTCGTTATATAGGTTCTGTAGGCTCTTGGGCTTTCAGAGAGTCATTTCTCTCGAAGTCAATCGAGAAGAGCTGCTCATTTCTTCTTATTGGGGGATTTCTTCTTCTTGTCATTCTTCCTCTTATACGTCTTGACGCCCTTTGCTGAGGTCATAATCTCTACAACCTCTTGTGACTCCAGAATACCCGGCACCCCTTTCTTGCGTCTTCTCTTCATCAAGAGTTCGGGTTTCTCAACCTTCTCAATTCTCGGTTTCCTGACAGCTGTTGCGCCCAGTCTGACGGCGATTCTTGTTAGGCGGCGCCGGATTTTCATTTGATAGGCTTCGTTGAGCACAACCACAGGCATAATGAAAGCCATTACTAAGAGTGGCAGTCCCAGAATCCACAGGAAGCTGATCAGAAGATTGTCGCTTGTGAGGGGTCTAAAGGGTTCCACGAAGTACGGCTCCCAGAATTGAGTGATGAACATTGCTATCGGGAATGCGATCAAAGCATATCCTCCCAATATGTTGCCAACCCATCGACCAACGCCTTGCGTATCCGGGCACTGACGTACCTTCATCTTGTCTGACTTCAGATGAGTCACAATACCTGCGTCGTTCAAGACCCATGTGGGTGTGAACAGCGGAAGGGCGACAACGAGAAACACGAGTGCGGCAATCAAGGACAGCGCAATGTCAAACATGACCTGTTGCATTGAATCCAAGGTTGCAGTGGGACTGAACCAGTTACTTCTAATCCAACCGTGCAGAAATGCAGACGTGCTGACACTGAACAAGGCCGGAGCTACCGCCCTACGGATCATCCTAATGCCCCCAAATTCGGAACCGATGTTCATGACATTCATCTCGTACGAGGCAGACTTGAAGGCTCTTGCCATCACCAATAACAGAATCGCCAAGGGCACTGCTAACCCCATGTACTCGAGGAGCAGGATGGGCAAGCCCAAAGCAATAACAAAGAGGACGTCTTCGTAAGCGCTGCCTCCCCAGACCGATAGAATGTCACTCACGGCAGCGTCGGAAGTCACATCAACAATTAGCTGAACAGCTCCCCACACGCCAACCGCGAAGAATAGTGCGGGAAGTGCATACCTAACTTTGCCTGAGGCCATTATCGACACCACAGCGCTTCTCTATCTCTCCGTTTGTGGTTCATATACGAATGCAGAATCACATAATAGGTTTGCCTCAAATCCCGTTGCCAAATCCTGTCCATGGTTTCGGCTATTCTAGGAAAGGAATGCGGGGCGAGGACCAGCCTCGCCAACACAGACTATAGTATTCCGAGCAGTCCAGCTACGCCTTCGCCACCCATTGCGGCCAGCTGTTCCTTCGCAATCTGTTCATAGTATTGCTTGATGATTGAAACCATAAGCAGAATACCAGTACCACTCGCCAGTGCACCTGCCACATCAGCGGCTGCCGCAAGCACTCCCACGAGGAATCCGCCCAGACTGGCCACTATCGGGATGTAGCGGTCCAGCAGCCTCTCTAGGACTTTCTCGCTTCTCCTAAAACCGGGCACAATGTAGCCAGAGCTCAGAAGTTGACGCGATACATCTCTAGGTGCTATGCCGCTGATGTCAGTCCACACCTTACTGAAACCCCAACATAAGATGATCATCAGGAACGCGTATATTGCAATATGTATGAGTCCGTCAGGTTGGCCGATGATGTTGAATATGCCTTGAGGTGGAGTAACATATCGAGACAGGCCGAATGTCGCAATCATTCGCGCGCTATCAGGGTCTTGCTCGAAGATTCCTATCCAGCTCAACAGCGGATTCGTGCCCGTTGGGTTGAAGTTCGTGAAGATGATCTGTCCGAAGAACAGAATGTTGGCGAATAACGCCTGAGCCAATATTACTGGGATGTTTGAGGTGTAGAGCAGCTTGATAGGATACCTTGCCTTCATACCTCTGTACTTGGCATATTGAAGCGGGATCTCGACCCTGACAGACTCCATCCAGACGACCCCGAACACGATCACCAACGTTATTGCCAATGTGAACAGACTTGGATTGAAGCCATTTCGAATCAGAAGCCAACCCCAGTCAACGAAGGGACCTACATCAGTACCGACTCCAAAGAACCTGATGGTGTTTGCTAGGAGAGCAGCGATAATGCCCCGTGGAAGGTTAGTCCCCTCTGTGTAGCCAGGTGGTATTGCAGTTTCTAGGTCAACGAAGTTCAACAAGTTGAACATCACTTGGCCTGCGACGTTCGTCATGATGAAAAGGGAAACACCCGAACCAAGGCCCCACCCCTTCTGGATGAGCTCATCCATTAGAATCACAACGATTCCCGCAATGAACAGTTGCATGAACACCAGCAGTGCAGCCTCTGGTCCCAAAGTGCCGTAGGCATTGCCAATGATGTATGCTATGGACTGGAAGGCTGTCATTATCATGGCCAGGACTTTCTGCCCTCCAGTGAACTGTGCTCTGTCATCTGGGTCACTGAAGTCAACATCGATGATCTTTGAGCCTGAGAGTAGTTGCATGACCAGACCTGCAGTGACTATTGGTCCTATTCCCAGCTCCATCAGTGTACCTCTGGTGCTTGCCAGAATCACTCGCAGTGCCCAGAGATAGTCAGTCCCGACTGTCTTGTCGACACCAAACAAGGGGATGTGCGACATGAGAAGGAAGAGAACGAGTACTACTCCCGTCCACACCAACTTCTCGCGGAAGGACACCTCTCTGTCGGGTGCCCTTACCTCTGGCATCACCCGTACGAAGGGTGATAGAGCCCTAAGGAATGCTGACGGCAAGAATAGTTGTCTCCTGCAGGGTTTTTCGACGTCGAGCCTGGCTTTGCCTTTAAAGCTAGTGGTTCTCCGATATCAACATATCACTCTGCGCGGAAATCAAATTGCACGCGATGTGGCCTTCACTTATCCTCCAGGAGGTCCACGGAGCCGCCCTTCTCCAATACTTTCTCGCGGGCCCTGGCTGAGATGGCTTTCACGCCAACTAGATCAATCTTCTGGGTGACCTTTCCAGAACCCAGAATCTTGTCTATGCCAAGTACTGACACATCAACAGTGTACTTGCGACCTTTCTTGGTGGCTCTTCCTCTTTCAACAAGCCTTTCAAGCGCCTCGTCAATGTCGCCGATGTTGATGGCCACAACATCATCAATGAGATTCTGAGGCCTTCTGAAGCCCCACTTGCCGAAGTAACGGGGGTCCTCCTGCATCACCTTGATGTAATGATGTTTCTTTGAGCCAGCCATTCCTTTGCCGCCTCTCTGCCCCGAGGCTCTGTGACCTGCACTGAAACCGTAGCCTGCCGATCTGTGTCCTCGCATTTTGTGTATCTTCTTCGATTTCCTCTTCTGCATTACAGATTGCTCCTATCTCACGCCTTCTTGAGTCGCACCTCAAGGACACCGTTCCGCATGGATGACTTAGCCTCTTCTTTTCGTACCTTCGTAGGCAGCTCCAGCTCCTTATGATAGGGTTTCTCTGGGTTCTCAACATCTATCGTGAGCGTCTGGCCCTTGACACGTACCTTTAGCTCATCCTTCTCCACTCCAGGCAGTTCAGCAACCACGATTATCTCATCATTCTCCTCAATGATGTCGACAAGCGGTTCCAGCTGCGGAAGCATCCTGGCGCCGTCCGGACTTGGAGCATTGCCGAATCTTTGGATAATTGGCTTGCCGTCCGGGCCAATTCGCATAGAGAAGCCAAACACAAATGGATTGGCCCCGTCAGGGTTCTCTCTCATGAACTCCTCAATGGAGTCCATGTCGAAAATACCTCCTTCTTGCATGTCATCCATCATTCGTCGCATCATCTCGTCAATCTGATCGAAGATCTCTTCAGGAAGAAAGTCACCTAGCCACCTTCGGAGCCTCTTTCGCGGATCTTCGGAGTCATCAAACGGGTCGTCCCAACTCATTCATATCACCTCAAATCATTCTTTGCGCCAAGTCGTTGATCTCGTGTCCTCTATAGCCTGTTACTCCACCCATCCCCACCGGTAGATGTCGCTTGCCTCTGAATCCCTTCCGTGGTGGTGTCAGCCGAAAAACAGGTTTCAGTCCTTCGACATCGCCTACTGTAGCCTTGCCTTCCGTTATCGCTTTGGCCAGTGCCTTGACGGTATTGTAGCTCGAGTTCTTCTTCACATAACTATCACTGAGTCTCTTGTTACCGGGAAGGCGACCACGCTTGGACAAAAGCATTGCAGTCGTCTTCTCGTCAATCTCGCCCCAAGTGATGTAGTCCTTGGCCTTGATAATCATCCCTTGCAGACTTGAGTTCAGTTTCAGAACTCTAGCCTGATGGAGTCTGCCCAAGAGCAACTTGTCGAGAGTGTCTTCTATCTGTGGTCTGACTCTCACCTGCCCCCTGACTCGTATTGCTAGCACAACTTTCTCTTCAGAGCTCATTCTTCTGGCACTCCTGACGACATCCATTCTTGTGGAGGTAGCATCTTGTATGTTTGTGTGAGGGCATCGACAAATGCCTTGGCGAAATTGGAGGAAGTTCTCGAGCGGCCTTTCGTGATAGACCAGACGTCATTCAGTCCCGCTATTCGGAGGACTATCTTGCCGACATCGGCGGTGACCAGTCCAGTACCTTTGGGAGCAGGACGGAGGGTTACGGAGACAGACCCAGAAGTGCCCTTCGTTTGAAATGGAATGCTGTGCGGGTCGTGACATCGACACTCCCATGAACCACAACCCCTACGGAATACAGTTGCGTTAAGCTTTGCTCTAGCTTCAGCAGCCCTCACTGCAGGAACGAATTCTGGAGCCTTACCAATTCCGATTCCAATGACTCCTTCACCGTTTCCTACCACCACAGTGATTCGAAAGCTCTTCTGCTGGCCACTGTCTGACTGCCTTTGGACCATGGTTACATCCACGACTTCTTGCCGGAGCTCTGGGATAAGAACATCAATGATCTCCGGCTCACGGATCAAGTAGTTGTTGAGAAAGATCTCCTCGATGTTGTTGACATGGCCTTCCTTGACGAGCCTTCCTAGGGATGTCTTGGGAACCCAGTCATCAAGCGGGCTTGTTTCTTGTCGGCGTGGTGGTCGACGTCGTCTCCTACTCATCATGAATCCTCTCCTATCTCCTTTTTCCTGCTCTGCTTCCCTTCTTGCCTTTGCCTCGAGATATCAGCTTCTTGGGTTTCGGTTTTCTTGGAACGGCACGAGGCGGTTTCTCGGCAGGCTCCACTTTTTTCACTTTCTTAACTTGCTTCTTCGGAGCTGCCTTCGGCTTCTTGGCCGCCGGCTTTTTCTTCATCTTCTTCTTCAGTTGGGCCGGTGGAATCTCAAGCAATGCCTTCTTAGTCGCGTTGAACTGCTTTGGAATTGTTGTTATCGTAGTCTTCTTCTTCCCCAATGAGCTGAAGAGATGTCCTTCGCTTGGGTTCTCCGTGAAGTGCTTGTACGCAGATACGATGTGTCCTCCTGACATTCTGTTGTCATCGGGGAATACTTCTGGGTTGTGAGGTATCTCAAGACCTGCATCTAGGGCTCCCTTTAGTGCCGCGTACAACCTTGAACCGCGAACAGGAGGATGAAGTCCTACATCTAGGACTGCCTCCTTCAGACCTCTGGCCTTAGCTCTTAGTCCTGCTAATAGTCCAGTGAGATAGGCAGCTGGCAGATTGCCAATTCCGGCTCGCCAACCGAAACCACCAAGCTCTGAGGACACAGCTGTGGCCACAGTTGTGTCTCCGACCACGCTTGCTTCTATCAATTGCACTGTCACTCGGGTGTTAGTCTTTCTCACAACTAGGCGTGGGCTCCTCGATTGCAAGAGGCGCCGCCGTCTGTAGTAGTTCGTCTTCCCTTCCCGACGACGTCTAAACTTGACCTTGTAAGTAGGACCTTCTTTCATCTTCTTTTCGCCTCCAGCTTGTGTTCGGCAATGTAAGTCCGAAGGTGTGCTGTGTTTCTGAAGGCATTTCCTTTAGCTTTCAGGTACAAATCTCGATAGACTCTCCTGGTTATCCTGCCTTCCTCCCTCAGCCTCTGAAGCTCACGACGCATCGGTCTTATCTTCATCATCCAGCGGTCCTTTTTCGACAGAGTTGAAGTGTGCTTACCCTTCCGCTTTCCAGGTCCTCTTCTCTGACCCTTTCGCTTCTGCTGCATCTTGTAGCGTGCTCGTCCTCGACTTACACCAATCTTCTGTTTTTTCTGAATTGCACCTTCATCTACGAGACGTCGGATGTCCTCTCTAGTAATCGCTAGAGATATCTCGTCCTCGAATTGAGGGTCCATCCAGACTCTTGATATGCCGACCTTCATCACGTCTGCAGCAAGTCTCTTCTGAGTAGTGAGCTTCATCCTTAGTCTACCTCCAAGTCTTCAAGATTTGTGAAGAGATCCTCCTCACCAATAGTCTCAGGTGCTCCAGGATTCAAGACTCTCACAAGCAAGGTATCTGCCTTCCTGATTATCTCTTGGCGCTTCCTTAGACCCACAGTTGCTCCGATGCGAATCGCGTGAATCTCAGGATCTAGACCTTCAACCTGAGATGGTCGTTCTACATAGATTTCGATGAATCTAGAGGGATGTAGTCCTCTGACGGATTTTGGTTTCCGGTATCCTGCTGATACCATTGCAATGCGGCCTTTCCGTTTCTCCCTTGTGGCATTATCAATTCCGCGAACCTTCCTCCAAGAGTCACTCACTCGCACCCAACGGTGGGCCTGTTCATGGCGGAACTTCGGTTGTCTTCGCCTTTTCTCTTTGGCAAGTCTAAGAAGGCGTTGGTCAATGAGCGTGTCTCGTACAAGGACGGGCTTTGGTTCTGGCTTCTTCTTCCTCTTCTTCTTGGGAGCCTTCTTGGGCCTGGCCTTAGGCTTCTTGACTTTCTTCTTAGTCTTCGGTTTCTCTTCCTCGACCTTCTTCTTTGGTTTCTTGGCCTTCGGCTTTTTCACCTTTGGCGCAGAAACGAGTTCCTGAGCCGCGGCAATGAACTTTGCCGCACCGGATTCACTAAGTCCATCGACCTTGGCAGCCAGCTTGTCCGGTTTGGACTTTGAGAGCTTGGCGACAGTCTTCACTCCTGCCTCGGCGAGCTTCTCAGCCATTTTCGGCCCCAGTCCGGGCACGTCAGTAATTGGAGCTTTCTTAGACATTCATCTCGCCTCCTTATACTATCGATTTCACTTCCTCGCCCTTGCGTTTTCTAATCACGTATATCCCGTCCAAGAACACACGTCGATCCTTACCACGAATCTTGGTCGCCAGTTGAATATTGGCTGCGCTCTGGGAAACTGCATCAATGTCTATTCCGCTAATGATGACCTCGTCCTCTGTGGTTTTCACCTCGACGTCTCCAATCAGCCTGGCCTTCCGAACACCGCGTTCTCCGATGAAGTTCTTGATTATCACTTCTTTGTCCTGAACTTCGACCGACATTGGGAAGTGGCTGTAGACTATCTTCATCTCGTATGTATAGCCATGTTGGACGCCAATGAGCATGTTTCGCACGTGTGCAATGGCAGTGCCTACTAGTGCCCTCGCTCTTTTCCGGTTGAGATTGGTAGTCGCTATGAATTCGTTGCCATCGATTGCAATGGTCGTCTGAGGCTCTGGGAATTCACGTTGAAGAAACCCCTTCTTGCCGCTAACTATGACAGTCTTCCCTTCCAAGGAAACTTGACATTCACTAGGTATCTCAATCCGTTTCTCGTACACGTAACTCGAAGACATCATGTCAGACCTCCATTCAATACACAAACGCCAGTAATCTTCCTCCAATTCCTAGGTTCTTGGCATCGCGATGGGTCATCACTCCCTGAGGGGTTGTGACAATCAGGACTCCATAGTCGTACGCTGGCAGGAAACGCTTCTCGTATCTCTCAAATCCATCTCGCTTCACTGGGAACCTTGGTCTGATTACCCCACACTTGTTAGTGCGTCCCATGAGCTGAATGCGAAACCTTCCTGCTTTTCCATCGTCTATGCGCTCAAATTCGCCAATGTATCCCTGTGTCTGCATAACCTGTAGTACCCGCTCTATGAGACTGGAAGCCGGTGCTATAATCACCTCAGGCTTTCCAACTATTTCGCTGTTGTAGATGCTCGACATTGCATCAGCCAATGGGTCTAGTAGTGTCATCTTTCGTAGACCTCCTTCAACTGTACTTGCGGAATCCCAGCTTCTCCGCTGTTTCTCTGAAGCAGCGACGGCACATGTTGAGACCATACGATCGTATTATGGCCTGATGTGTGCCGCAGCGAACGCAATTCCTACTGCCTTTACCCATCTTCTTGCGCTTCTTACTCCTCTCTTTCTTGGTGCTCATCACACATCACCTCAGAACAAGTAAGTTCGCTCTCGCTCTTTCTCGAGAATCTCGATGCCAAATGTGTTCTTGATGAAGACCATACTCTCTTCGGGAGTTAGCCGATGTCGGTAAGGGACCTTTGTTCTGCGTCTTCTTCTTCTCTTCACTCGGAATCCAGGTCGTTCCACACAAACCGTGATGTTCATCCCCTGGATGCCCAACTGAGGGTCATACTTCACCTCAGGAATGTTGATGTGCTCACTAATTCCGAATGCAAAGTTTCCATCCTCGTCCCAGTTACGAATCAAGAGGATGTTCTCCTTTGCTTGGAGTGCACGGGCAAGGAACTCCTGTGCTCTATCATCACGCAGAGTGACTCTGACTGCAATTGGCTCCTTCCTTCTGATACCGAAATCGCGAACCGTTTGACGAGCTCGTGACTGTACCGGGGCTTGTCCAGTGAGCTGCTCCAGAATCGTAGATGCCCTGTTCAGTGGCTCGCCACCTCCGGTACACATGTCGACGACGACCTTGGCAATGAACGGTTGTTTCATGGGGTTATCCTTCCAATCAGCGAGGAAGAGGTCCTCGTTCGGCGTAACGCTCATGATTTCGCGCCTCCTGATTCAAGGCTTACTTGTGAGGTCCTCTTCTCAAGCACAAACACATACTCCATAGCAGTCTGGAATTGAGTTCCTTCTGGGTCTTCCAGAGTCACTGTGCTAGCATGAGTACCGAAGCGTTTCTCTACCTCAATGATCTTCCCCTCGATACCAATGTTCTTACCACGACTAACCACTGCGTAGGCTCCCTTCTCAAGTGGGAATGTCTTCATGAACTTCTGTTCTGGTATGGACAGCTTCACAGTGTCAAGTGTCTTGAAGTCGGAAGGTTTGGCTCCCTCTGGAAGGAAGAGATTCCTCCCGTCATGCAGGGTCATTTGAAGAGATCCTCCTGGGACCATCATCTTCTTCTCGACTCTGCACAGCTTGAATTTGGCCTCTTTTTCATCAATTGGAACGAGTCGGAGTCCTCCTCGAGTTCTAGGCAATAGTCTGAAACGCTCACCAGAACCCTTGATCTCGATAACATCCATCATTCCTATAGGATATCGCGGGTCCTTGCGAGTTCTTCCGTCAACAATTATCTGGCCTGTTGACAGAATCGCTTTTACTTCGCGCATGTTCTCTGCATAGCCAAGAATCTCTCTGAGAAGAATGGTAAGAGTCAGACAATGCTCCTTTGGATGAGGTCCTGCGACTGGCTTTGGGGCGAACTTTCCATGTTTTCTCTTAATCGGCCAGTGTCTTGGAGCCGGCAATCGCTTCAGGTGTTTCTTTTGCCCTCTTTTCGTCATCTATTCACTCTCCTCAATCTGAACAACCTTATTCTCGATAATCCTCTTCCTATCGTCGTCAAGCTCAAGCTTGACTAACATGAGATTAGAAGGATGCATCGGAATCTGAGCCTCTTTTCCATCAGCTCTCGTAACGGTTGCGTTCTCAAGATGGACCCGGATGTTACGATAATCCACTGCGATGACCTTCCCTTCCGTATCCCGGAACTGCCCTCTCATGATACGTACCAGATCACCTTTCTTTATCCTCATCGAGCGCATACCATACTCTTCTTGAAGGAACTCGTCAAGTCTGCACTTGA
>JBHLRV010000013.1:0-14063 GCA_048882205.1 Candidatus Thorarchaeota archaeon
GGTAGACAGTCGATTGTTCAACGAGGCCCAGATTCAGACCCGTGTGGATGCACTGCTTGAAATGTTTGTATAGGGTGAATTGGGAGTGACTGAGAAGACGTATGGAATCGGTCTCGATGTGGGCTCCACGACGACCAAAGGTGTCATGCTCGACTCAGAGGGTCAAATCCTGGCATCTCATCTCATTAACACTGGTGCCTCTGCTCCCAAAGCTGTTCAACAAGTGTTGGACCACCTCTCTTCAGAGTCTGGAAAAGGTCTGAATGGGTGTCGCATCATCGGGACAGGCTATGGGCGCAACATTGTCGATATCGCTTACAAGACTGTCACAGAGATTACTTGTCACAGTGTTGGAGTTCATTCGCTGAACCCCGAGATCCGCCTACTGATTGACGTGGGCGGTCAGGATTCGAAGGTCATACGAGTGGGGCCTAAGGGTCGCCCCGTTGATTTTGAGCTTCAGGAGAAGTGTAGTTCTGGTACGGGGAGATTTCTTGAGAATATGGCAAAAGCCTTCTCGATGACAATTGACGAGCTGAGCGATTTGGCTATGAAGTCCAGCTCCCCCAGCCAGATAAGCAACACATGCACGGTCTTTGCGGAGAGCGAGGCAATTGGACGAATTGGAGCGGGTGCCGAACCCGCTGATATAGCTGCGGGCCTCCATTACGCGATGGCTACTAAGGTCACCTCGCTGGCAAAAAGAGTTGGAATAGCGGAACCAGTCGGTCTGACTGGGGGTGTTGCACGGAATGTCGCATTTCGTAAGGTTCTTTCAGAAACGCTTGGGGTTTCGCTGTGGGTGCCAAGAGAACCGCAGCTCAGTGGAGCCCTTGGTGCCGCAATCCTAGCTCTTCAGGGGGAAGAAACCTCACTCTAAGATACTGTCTTGAGGTGAGCCCCACGATAGCGACATATTCGTGGAAGCCATTCCTATCCGGCCAGACGCGCTAGTCTTCTGGAAGGCCATCGGTTTCGGAGCAACCCATATCCACCACGGAGCCGAACTCTCTCTGTAGTTCCTCATCAATGAAAGGGATGCATGCTGGGTCGGTTGCCGTGAGTGCTCGGTCCAGTGTCTTGTTCCAAAGGTCAAAGGGTCGAAACAGTCATGTATCGAGGAGTTCGTGTAGAAGGTGATGGGCATGATTGATGAGGAGCCGTTGGCTAGACTCATCCGACTCCGCAGGTACGATGAGCTTGACACAGTTGTGGACGAGACTATCCGTGAGGATGGTTGGTCTGAGGTTGTATCCGAACTAAGGAGGATACCCACGCCGACTACACAAGACGTTTCGAAGCTAGACCGGCTAATCACTTCGCCTCGCTCTGGCTACCAAAAGTCTTCACAACCACCGCCGCCGTACTACATTACGGAACAGGTCCTCGCCCTTCGACATTGGCTGTTCTCCAGTGAGGACATTGGCTGGGGGGTGAGGCGAGGAACGCTCCGAGACGGCATTGTTCACATACTCGGTCTACAGACTGCCCAGGGGATTGAACTTGACAATCTTGAGCGCTTCGAGGGCATACAGGCATCGAGTCTTGACGAGCTGCGACAGGGAATCATTCCAGTTGCTCTCGATGTTCTGAGGTCACAGACTGCCGAACCCAGGACATTCTTCTTGGATGTGGATGCGATGTCCATTTCCCCATTCGCGCCGACTGTTCCGTACATAGTCGAGGCAAGGAAGAGGGAGATCCAAGACTTGAGTGACGAGTCGGAGGCAGGTGAGGTCTTGAGGACCTATTACGGATTCAGAATCCTGACAGACGGCTCTATGCACAACACGTCAGCCCCAGGATTTGCAGACTCTTCCTTGAAGGCTTTGGATGACTTGGTCCAAGTCTGGAGTGGGAATACTAGACTGATGCAGAAGAAGTTCGAAGCCTGGCGTAGAAGTTCTTGGGCTATCAAGAGGGAAACTTGGAATGGGTTTGATGATCTCACCAAGGTTCTGCTGGAGGCCATCGTGTTCGTGTCCACAGGTAGCAGGAAGTGGGGAATCCCGGAGGGGCTGAGTGCCATTGGAGCCCTCGGTGATTCTAGGGCCCTGCCTACCCTTCACCGTCTCTTGGAATTGATACCTGCTCGAAGTGACAGGCTGCACATGGTCTTGGAGGCAATCGGAAAGATTGGGCACCCCAGTTCGTTCGACCACATCCTGCCACTGGCAAAGAAGGACACTGTTGCGGGAGACAAGGCATTGGAACAGATGGCGCTGATCCGCTCTTTGAGAGCCACTAACCACCTGATTGAGGTGATGACAGATGGTGAAATACGTCATTGGTATCTAGTTGCCAGGCGTTTCTGGATGACTTTCGACTGCCTAGCTGTGGAAACTCTGCACAACGCGTCGAAGAGAGTACTAGAACTACCGACTTCCTCTGAGTTGGGTCCCGGGGATGATGTGATAGGGATAGCCCGTATTTGGAGCCTCGCCAAGCTTGCAACAATCTCTCTTGCTCTCATAGGAGAAGAAGGCCAAGCAGTCCTGAGGAAGCATCCTGAGGAGGTTGCCCGAGTGATTCTGAAGGAGAGATTGGACCCGGAGAGGCTGATAGAAACGCTAAGGGGCGTCAAAGGTCTGATGGACGACCCTGTTATCGTGAAGGCAATCCAAGAACTAGAAACCTGAGAAACCCCCCTACACTCGGGGGCTGGCGAAACAGCGTGAGAAGAGGGTCGACAGACAGATCCGCCAAAAGAACAGAGCTCGAAGAGATCTACTCTGACAAACATAAGCCAGAGAGCCCGAATTCCAACTTATCGAATGGGGCGAAGAACCCGAATGGGACTGAACCACGAGGCGCTTGGTGCAGCCACGATCGCCCTGCAGGAGCAGGATGCGTGATCTAGTCATCATTTCACTTTGGTAAGATAGGTTTCTCCATAGTTTTCAAACTCCTTCCCATCTCTGGCCACTTCTAGTCCCATTCGTATCTCATCATCCGATATCTTTCGAATATATGACCTCCATCTGGTGTTCTCAAACTCCTCAGGAGTGGGTTCAGACGTGATCTCAAAACGAATCTCGGTGTCACTACTCTCGTACTCTACTTCGTTGTTTACGAACCCATAGGAGAAGAATGTCTTCCGGAGAAATCGCTTGTTTCTGCTGTCGTAGAACATTAGAGCCATGCTCTGATTCTCTAGTTTCCCCTCCCTACGAGCCTCATGTATAGACATTAGATATAGAGCGTTCATCTCTAACGTGAATATGTTGGACGTTTCTATGACTCCTTCTCCGCCAAACTGGTCCTTGGAGTATCCCCTCCATTCGCCAACAAGGAAATGCCAAGTTTCCAGAGGTGTTGATATCATGCCACAAAGTAAAACTCGCGGAGAAATAAGATTGGCGGATTAGTTTCACTTCTGAGCTGAGAGAGCCTTCTTTCCAGCCTTCATTCCGAGGTCTAATGCTTTCAGATTCAGTTCTGCAAAGCGCGGCCAACGCTCTTTGATTCTCTGCTTCAGTCCTCTTACTGACAGCATCTTGGTGATTGCAGTGAATGCCCCAATCATCACAACGTTGGTTGCCTGCTTGCTGCCGACCTCCATGTCAGCAATACGTGTGGCGGGAATCTTGTAGACCTTTACTCCGTCAGGAAGGTCGCCCTCGACCTGCACGAGGTCTTCGTCCACGATCAGTATGCCATTCTCCTTGAGACCTTCAATGTACTCTAGGAATGCGGCTCTACTCATCGCGATGAAGACGTCGGGTGTCAAGACCTTCGGATAGTCGACTTCCTCATCGCTAATCACGAGCTCGCTCTTGCTTGCACCTCCGCGTGCCTCAGGCCCATACGACTGTGTTTGAACTACGTGTTTCTTGTCAACCAAAGAGGCAGTTTCCCCCATTACGACGGCCATTGTCACAATTCCCTGGCCGCCGAAACCGCCAATTCTGACCTCGTATCTACTCGACTCGTGGTCACTCAAGCCGTTCACTCCTCGAGCTTCTTCTGCATCTCTTTCAGGACAGCGGTATACTCCAGCTTTTCAATGTTGACAAACTCTCCGCAGACGATTCTCTTGGCATAGTCCAGCTCTGCTTCATGCGGAGGTAGGCCATTCTGAATGTCAGCCACTTCGAGAAGGTGTCTGTGCATTTCTAGGCCGTCTCCAAGTACGTTCATTCGACCATATTCAACTGGACAGGCTCCCACGATCTCAATGAAGGACAAACCTTTGTTCTGGATTCCTCTCTGGATTGACTTGGTTCCCCGACGTGCTTGCACTGCAGTCCACCGGGCGACGAATGTGGCTCCTGAAGATGCTGCGAGCTGTACCAGATTGAATGGATGCTCTGGGTTGCCAAGGGGCCGCGGACTCGTCTGCGAGTATGCCTCGTGCTCGGTGGTGGGACCGAATTGTCCTCCGGTCATACCATAATTAAAATTATTTAAACAAACGATAGTTATATCAATATTCCTTCGACACGCGTGAATAAGATGATTGCCTCCGATTGCAGCAATGTCCCCATCACCACTGACCACGATGACTTCCAGTTCCGGGTTGGCAATCTTCACTCCCTCTGCGAAGGCTATCGCGCGGCCGTGGGTGGTGTGATAGGTGCCAGTCTTGAAGTAGCCTGAGATCCGTCCAGTACATCCGATTCCCGAAACGACGACAACCTTAGAGAAGTCTAGTTCTAGATTGTCGATTGCGTGTGCTATCATCTGCGTGACCACGCCAATGGAACAACCCGGACAGTAGATCCAAGGCTGCCTGTCCGTCCTGATGTATTTCTGCATCGGATGCCTGAGAACTGGTTGTGATTCGGTCATGAGAAGGTCACGACTGGGTTCTCAATACCTTCATGATAAAAGAGTTGTTGATGAGGACCCCTCAACTTGGAGCCTGAGAAACCATACTGGACGCCAAGAGTCGCTACCTTTCCCCTAAGAATGCTAATATTCTTTCTAAACAAGAGATTTGGCAGAGTGGGCATAGTTGACTAGTACTGGTCATGCCATTGAGGCCATCCTGATAACGGACAAGACAGGCAGTACCAGATTCTACATGCAGCTTGACCCACGTGCATTCGGAATGGACCCTGCTCAAGCGTCTATCTTCTTCGCAGCTCTGGACATGTTCTCCGATGAGGTCTTTGAAGAGAGCGAACCGGTGTTCCATCTCGACTACGGTCCTCGAGTATTCACCGTTTTGAAGGGGGTGGAAACCAATCTAATTGCTGTTGGTGCGAAGCGTCTGAATCAGGATGTCATGGACGTCTTGGACTCACTGCTGGCTGAGTTTGAGCTCGAGTGGCTTCCTGCCGCCAAGTCCATTGAGGCCGGGTCGTCTTTCGAAGACATATACTTTGAGTCGTTTGGAGAGAGTGTCATGAAGAACCTCTCTCTCGAAGATCTTCCGGATTCATGGATACCGTACTTCACCATCAATCCGGAAACGATGTCTACGACCAGTGGCCCAATCATACCATTCATCGACGGATCAAGAAGCGTGAAAGAAATCAGAGAAGTCAGTGGAATTACTCAGAATGAGATGTTGATGGAAGCGTCTAGGCTGTGGGCGCACAGAGTAATCAGATTCCGTAACATGCTCAGTTTTGACGACTTTGTCGGAGCAAAGACGCCTTTCCTGCGATATATCCAGGCAGACTCCCAAGAAACCGAGGAACTACGAAGTCTGCATCCCGAGATGGCAGAAGTCCTGCCCCGCTTGGCCGGACTTATGGACGGACGACGAACTATCAGAGAAACGGTCGCCGAGCTTGGGGAATCATACGACGAACGCCAAGTGCTGAGGGTGTTGGACCATCTACTCGAGAATGACGTCATAGAGGCACTGTCCTCCGAGAAACGGCGTATTCTTCTTGTCAAGGAGGCCCTCGAGATTTCTCTTCGTGTGGCCGAGGACATCAACCGAGCACAGTCTGTACAGGCTATGAGGTCCGTGGTTAACAGGAGTGTCACTCCTGAAACCTTGGGTCAACTTCGTTTCGTAGACAACAGATGGTCAGTCGACTTTGACTTCAAGCTTCTTGAAGGTCTGAGTCACCGAAGACTTATGCTGCTCTATGGCGAATGGATGAAGATACTAGCACAGTTTGTTGCAGTCTTGGATCGAGAGAATCTGTATGTATTCATCGCCATCATAACAGAGGAGTTTCACGAACGCATAGTCAACCGTTATGCTCCGCGTGACTTGAGAGGGCTTGAAGAGTTCTCGTTTTGGTTGGAGCAACTGAGTACTGAGATACTGTCCCAACCTCGTGCCATCAGAACTGGTTCATTGGAGCCTACAGGCGAGGATGGTCCAGAAGAGTTGGCATACATTCTCGTGACCAGAGGACAGGTCATCCATGGGCAGGAACGCATCTCTAGGATCTGCACCACCGCCGGTGTTCCATTGACCGACGTTCCTCCTGACTTCTGGACAGGCTGGCAAAAAGCAGAGAGTATTGAGAAGCTTCTCTCAGAGTACGCGAAGCTGGGTTATGCAGCCAGGCTGACCCTTTTGATTCTCTCAAGACAACTAGGAGTATCTTTGCCCAAGGAAGCCTACTAGGGCCAACTCACACTTTCCGGCCGCGAATGTAGGTAAATCCGTCTGAACAACCATTATCTAAGTCGTCGTACCATAGATACGCGCAAATCCACGAGTTGACATAGAATGAGTCCGACCTATCTCTTCAAGGTAGTCACAGTAGGCTCCGCATCGGTCGGAAAGACCAGTCTAATCATACGTTATTCTACGGGAGCCTTTCGTGAGCATTATTCTCCAACACTTGGAACTGGATTCGCATACAAGAAGATGAGGATCGGCGACAACATAGTGAACCTGCAGATCTGGGACCTCGGTTCACAAGATTTCCTCGAGAGAGTTCGGGGCAACTACTACAGCGGAACGCAGGGTGTCATCATCATGTTTGACGTTACATCTTGGGAGTCCCTGAATGATGTGCCCGAATGGAAGAAAGAGGTTGATCGGAATGTGGACGAGTACAAAGCACTTCTCGTTGGAAACAAGACAGATCTGGTCGTGGAGAGGGTCGTGTCCGAGGAAGAGGGTCAGAACATGGCCGAAAAGCTCGGTATGGACTACATCGAAACTTCAGTCAGGCTGGACAAGAACGTGAACCAAGCTTTCGCAATGATTGGCAAGAGCATCAGTGAATGGCTCTTTTGACAGCACATTCAGTCTTTGGGGGTCTTTTTGAGGGCAACTACTGGACAGAGCCCTGGTTGGTTCATTATGTACCAGACAATCATTATTGAGAACATTACAGGCCCTATTGGTGTACTTTTGTCGCTGTTTGCCGGTCTCTATCTGCTGGCATTTTGGTACCGCCAAGAGGGTCGCCTCTATACTGACATGCCACTTATGTTCGGCGTTACATTGATTGCTACAGCCCTCAATCTGCTAGTCCAATCACTCACGACGCTTGGCGTGGTCCTAGACACAATGGAAACGCTGAGGATTCGGGCTCTGTTGATAGGAGGGGCGGTCATTCCCATGGTGGTCATGCTCCTCATCATCTGGGTTAGAAGACTAGCTAGGTTTCATCCTCACATGATCTCGCTCACTATACTTTACTGGACTGGAGTTTCATTTCTTGCTCCTACTGAGCCGCTGATCCTAGGCCTGTTAATTCCCTTGCTCTTCGTGGTTTCGATTGCTATGATGGCCACATTCGCTGTGACTTGGAAGACTGGACGCCTTACCGAGGTAAGAAGTGACCTCATACTTCTGGCAATGGTATTCATCTTCATAAGTCAGGGCGCTAGACTGGCGCTTACCGCGGCAGGTTGGGCGTTCGTGTCCGATACACTGAACATTCTCTCTGCAGCCACTCTCTCAATCGGACTTACAATCAATTCCCTTAGAACTTCGGACGTGTCAAGACCCGTCACAACTCATCCAATGTCAAGCTGAGCTGGCATGTATTGCATTTCAGTCAGACTTGCCAGATTGACTGAAAGAAACTGGCTGAGAAACCTCTTTCGACTCTCCCGATGCAAGACTATGCAGATTTGATCTCTCTAATCTTCTCTAAGATCTCATGCGGCAATTGTGGCATTCCAGCAGGTTTTGCCATCAGGTGGATCTTCGTTGGCGCTGCGGCGGCCTTGATCATGTAGTACATCTGTCCAAGGTTCTGCTCGGCCACAATGATGTGATCGACCTGAGAAGCCACTCGTGCGACTTGCTCTTCAGGGAAGGGCCATATCGTCTTCAACCTCAGCATTCCTACTTTGATTCCCTCTTCGCGAGCATCCTTGATAGCCCGTTTCGCACTTCGAGACGGTGTGCCATATGCAATGATGGCAATCTTCGCATCGTCAAGCATGAACTCTTCAACATCTATGATCTTGTCTGCATTCTTCAGAATCTTGTCGTTCAGTCTTGTGATGAGTTCTATCTGGATGTGCTCCTTGTCACTTGGATATCCCCTTTCATCATGAGTAAGACCTGTTGCATAGAATTGATACTCTGAGCCAAGGAGGGCCATTGGTGGCACAAGATCATCGTCGGGTTTGAACGGCAGATATTCCGACGGATCGACCGTTGGCAGCTTCCTGTACTCCAGATTGAGGTCCTTGTCGCTAGGAATGACCAACCGTTCACGCATATGACCGACAGCTTCGTCGGCGAGCACAAAAACAGGAGTCCTGTATCTCTCTGAAAGGTTGAATGCCTGTACTGTCTGATCGAACATCTCTTGAACAGAAGCAGGTGTCAGTGCGATTATCTGGTAGTCACCATGACTACCCCATTTTGGTTGCATGACATCTCCCTGTTGCCCCTTCGTTGGTTGGCCAGTACTTGGCCCACCGCGCATAATGTTGACGAGCACCAACGGGGTTTCAGTCATCACAGCAAGTCCAATCGCTTCGAGCATCAGACTCACTCCGGGTCCAGATGTGGCCGTCATCGATTTAGTCCCAGTCCAGGAAGCACCAATCACGCTGGTTATGGAGGCAATCTCATCTTCATACTGAACATATGCCCCCCCGACCTCAGGCATTCTAATTGACATCCATTCGGCTATTTCGGTGGCCGGAGTGATGGGGTATCCTCCGAAGTACCGACATCCGGCACTTAGAGCGCCCTCTGCACAGGCAATATCGCCCATCGTGAACATTACACGTTTGGGCAACTAGTCCTCCCCCTCTGCCTCTTCTTCGAACTCGGGGATGATTGTTCCCTCTTCCATGGTTCCGGCCTCGTATGCCTTTCGGGCTTCATCTTTGTCGGCCAGGAATATCGCCATGTCCGGACAGATCCTCTCACAGAACTCACAATTGACGCATGCGTCAATATCGCATGCGGTGACGGGGTGATACCCTTTGCGGTTGTATTTGGACATGTCGAGGCAGAGCACCTTCTTCGGGCAGAACTCGACACAAAGACTGCACTGCTTGCATTGTTCTTCAAGAATTACAAGCACCTTCTGTCGTGTTCGTGGAGGCTTTGGGGTTATAGGTTTTCGAGCGGTTGCCATCAACGCATTCTCCTAAAACACTGACACAGGTTTCCCAAGCTAGGACTGTCGGCTCTGAGGTCTGTAGGAGACAACTTTTGTCTGCCTTGAGCATGGGCGAAACGTCAAGCTATATGAGCCTTACCTTGAGGGACTCGGCACGGATGTGGTTTCTTCAAGCATCCTGTCCAATAGAGGCTGAGTGTCTACAACATTCTTGTGGAGTCCGAGGTCTTTGGGATCCAGTCCCAGGGCCAGCCCCAATAGTTGTGTATAGTAGAGCACCGGAATCTGATATCTTTCCTCATCGATCTCCTTGTTGAGCTGTGGCTGGGACAGTTCAAACTGAAGATGACAAAAAGAGCAGACATTGATGATACAATCGACTCCTGCAGCACTCATGTTGTCAAGCTTCTCTCTTGCGAAATCCACACTCATGGCCATTTGGCTTGCCTTCACGCCGCCTCCTGCCCCGCAGCACATGTCCTTATCCTTGTAATTGACACTCAAGGCGCCGGTGGCCTCCACAAGCTCATCAAGAAACGTGTGGTTCTGCGTTTGTTCCCAAGGTCTGTTCCTACTCGGTTTCAACAGATGACAGCCATAGTGAACAGCAACTCTGAGTCCGGTGAGAGGGCGCGTGACTAGCTCCCTGATTCTTGAGGGCCCGATGGAATGTATGACCTCAATCACGTGCTTTGCGTCAACATCTGCTTTGAATCTCAGTTTCATGCCTTTGAAGACCTTTCTTACTTTTCTGAGCTTCTTTGGATCTTCATGCATCTCTGCTAGCGCATCCTTGAATGTACCATAGCAGCCGTTACACCCAGTGATGATGTCATTACCCGCATTCTCCGCCAGCGCAAGGTTCCTAGCCGCCAAAGCCAACCATGTGGGCTCGTCAAATGATCTTATCACCCCAGGAGCAGGGCAACAACTTGCACCATCGATGTCCTCCAACTCAATCCCAAGCTCAGGCATCACTATCCTGATGCTCTTCTCTAGGTTCGGAAAGCGGTTTGGCATGACGCAGCCAAGGAATAGTGAGTACTTCTGAGCAACAGCCATCCTATGCCCCCTCCTTGGCTTCACCCTCGATAAGGGTTCTAAACCCAGTCCTTTCCATTATCTTTTGGACATCCTCTAGCGCTTTCTCGCTAGAGTGAGTGGTGGGAGGAAGCTCTTGGAGGCCCAAGTCCTTCCGCATCTTGCGATTGAGTCTATCTATTGGGACTGCATGACCCGTAGTGAGCAGCTTCTTAGATGTCTTGCGATGCTGAGGAAGCATGAAACCCTCCTCAACAGCCATGTTTCTCAGAATGACGATTGCTTCGGTGACCTTGATCTGGCGAGGACACCTCTCAAGGCAGGCGAAGCAGGTCGTACATAGCCACAGATCCGGACTTGACACAACTTCTTCTTTGAGCCCAAGCACAGCCTTTCGAATGATCTCACGCGTCCTGAAAGCAGTTCTTCTTCCACTCGGGCACACAGCAGAGCAAGTCCCACATTGGATACAAGTTCGAATTCTATCAACACCAGCGTCCACAAGCTTGTCTGCAAAATAGAGGTCTATGTCATCGGTGTCTATTGTTTCCCAAGTGGTGGGGTCCTCCATGAAATCATCTCTGGATGCTTCGGGCAACATGTGGAAACCCGTTTTGAGGGATATAAGCGTTAGTTTCAGGTCGTGGCTGACAAACAACTAAGAAGTCAATATTCGAATACATAGTCTGCACTGGATAGTAGTCCCAGATTCCCGATTCTGATATTCGTCAGTCCCGCCTCACTGGCGGTCTCTCTTGAAGCCTCTGCATGGGCTCTACTTGTACGTGGTAGGTCAGGCATGGCATGATGGGGACTAAAACCCAACAAGGCCGTTGGTATCGTTGGGTCACACTCGGCAATGAAATCGCATAGGCGTTTCACCTCCCCCACATCAACATAGCCAGGTACAAGCAGGATGCTCGCCACGAGGAACTCGCCTTCTCTGTCATGCCCTACCTTGGCTAGGCGACGAAAGTTGTTCAAAGGTGCCACGTTGGACATGCCCGTGAGGGCCGTATACAGCCAGGGTGTCACCGCCTTGAGATCAAACTTGATAGTTCCACCCGTTTCTCTTACAATGTCTACTATTGGCGCAAGCCACTTCCGCGAGATATTCCCGTTGGTTTCATAGCAGACTCTGACCTGCCTGTCCATGTTGAGCAGCTTGGATGTTTCAAGGGAGTGAATTGGGTTGCAAGCAGGATCTCCGCCAAAGTAGCAGACACATGCAGTCCTATCATTCGCAGCCGAAGCCAACTCTTTCGGAGTCATTGACGGTCTTCCGCGAGCCATCATTGCTCTGAAGCTTCCATTTTGACAGAACAGGCAGTCTGAGTTACAGGAGCCATAGAAGACGGCCAGGTTGTTCAGTCTACGAGAGTAGGTGAATGTCGGATCTCCCTTTGTCACAGGACAGACCCAGTCAGCAACACAGTTGGTAGGTATAGGGTCAAAGTACCAGGACACTATGGCTCTGCCCTGGAATCGATGAACGATCTTGCCCTGTTCTACCCTTCGCAGATTGCAGAAGCCAAGTTGTCCCTCATTGATTCTGCAATGATTCCCACAGTCGGCACAAACAAACTTACCTTTCTTCGGGATGGTTGAAACCAGACCTTCCTTTGCTCTCAGTTTCTCATGTTGATTCGATACAAAGTCCAGTGCTGATTCGTTAGAACCAAGGCACTCCGAACAAAGGCCAATGGATCTTGAGGCTATTCTCTTGCCATCTGAATGGCCGGGGCAAAGCATAGCGTCAATTTGACGCCGATTCGGATGAGTCTTTGGTTTGTGAGAAATGACACATTGACAATGGATTTAAGGTTGAAATCCAAGCACGGCAAGAGTCGGTGCCTACCTTGACCAGCGCAGAACAACCAGATTTCCACATCATCGATAAGGTCGATACCGAGTTTGTCGATATGATAAAGAGCACTGGCGGACCGAATATCCAGAGCTGCTATCAGTGTGGTACATGCAGCGGCAGCTGTCCAGCAGGCGCCCGTACGAACTATCTGGTCAGAGGGATAATCAGAAAAGCCCTACTGGGTCTGAAAGAAGATGTCATCTCCGGTCAGGAACTCTGGTACTGCACAACGTGTTACACTTGTACAGACCGCTGTCCACAGGACGTCAAGCCAACTGACGTTATCAAGGCAATCAGAAACGTGGCTGTTGCCGAGGGCTACATGCTTGAGCCACACCAGAAGGTGGCACAGAAGGTTCTCGAGGCAGGACACGCAGTCCCTCTTGACAAAGAATCGTGGGAGAAGCTGCGTGAGAAGGTAGGTCTTCCACCCGTTCCACCAAATGCAAGTAGTCACCCTGAGGCGATAAAAGACATCCAGAAGATTGCCAAGAAGACCGGTTTCGACAAGCTGGTCGCTGACAAGGAGGAGTGAGCCGAGTTGGCGAAGAAACAACGTTTCATGCATTTCCTTGGTTGCATAATACCTCACAGATACCCCAGCATTCAGAAGGCCGCCGAGCTCGTCTTTGAGGACTTGGGAATGGAACTCCTTGACATGGAGGGTGCTACCTGCTGTCCAGCCCCAGGTGTCTTCGGATCATTCGATAGAGTGACTTGGGCAAGCATCGCTGCGAGGAACGTGACAATAGCAGAACAAGCCAATGCCAATGTGACCACTGGATGTAATGGCTGCTTTGCCAGTCTGTGGGATGCCGACTATGAGCTGAAACATGATGAGGAACTCAGAAGGGCAGTCAACGAGAGCCTCGCAGAGATTGGTCGCGAATTCAAGGGCACAATTGAAGTGACTCACTATGTTGATGCGCTATACTCCTACGCTGGCCTTGATGCTATCAGAAAGCGAGTCACACGTCCTTTCACTGAAGTACGGATGGCAATTCATCCTGGTTGCCACTGGATGCGTCCAAAGAACATCAAGAAGAAGGATGACTCAGAGAGGCCACACATCTTCAGGGATATCTGCGAAGCTGCAGGAGCAGAGTATGTTCCGTACAAGGATGAGTTGATCTGCTGCGGTGCTGGTGGAGCAGTTAGGACAGCAGACGTGAAGACAGCACTGGACTTCACGAAACAGAAGTTTGACAGTCTCGAGGCAGCTGGTGGGGCAGACATTATCGTGACACCTTGCCCATTCTGCGAGCTACAGCTGGATCTTGGGCAAGTGGAGATTCAGAAACACTTTGAGGCCGAGTACCACTACGACATAATGCATGTTGTCGAGCTACTTGCTCTGGCGTTTGGTCATGAGCCTGAAGAGTTTGGTCTAACCACTCACCTGCAGTATCAGATGAGGAAGAACGAGCCGAATTGGGAGCGACTGGGCATCGAGATAAAGAAAGAAGATGACGCAGTGGTTTCTCAGTAGTTAGCAGAAGCCAATTCCATCTGTCAAGAACGAAGTGGAATCAAGATCAAGCTCCATCATCAATCTTGTGAACTACGTTTTCCCTCCCCTCTCTGAATCTCCTAATCAGCCCTCGCTCTTCCAATGAATTGAGAAGCATGCTTGCCGTTGATTGAGACAGATTCAATTCTTCGTAAATCTCTCTCTGCAGACAAGACCCTCCTTT
>JBHLRV010000014.1:0-13624 GCA_048882205.1 Candidatus Thorarchaeota archaeon
GACATAGGGTGCTATACTCTGAGCATTGCACCACCGTTAGAAACGGCAGACATCTTGTTTGACATGGGATCATCAATAACTACTGCTTGCGGTCTTGCACGTGTGACAAATCAAGATGTCGTGGCATCAATAGGTGACAGTACATTCTTTGCATCTGGGCTTCCGGGGATTGCAAATGCCGTCTACAATCGCCACCCAATCAGTCTGGTTGTCCTTGACAATCGTACTACAGCGATGACTGGTCATCAACCGCATCCTGGTACTGGAATCACCGGAATGCAAGAAGAGGTGCCCCCTCTGGACATAGCAGAAGCATGTAGGGGTCTTGGCGTGGAGTATGTGATAGATGCAGATCCATTCGCACCCTTAGCAAATCTTGTTGCCCAGGTTCGAGAGATGGTCACTTGGGTAAGGGAGAACGGCGCACCCGCAGTTATGGTTTCAAAGGCCCCTTGTGCTCTTCTTACTGCCGCCGATCGGCACAAGACGGGAGAGTATCCTCCAGATTACTACGTTGACGAGGAGCTATGCAATGCATGCAAACGTTGTCTGAATCGTTTGTCCTGTCCAGCCATGTATCTCGATTCCGAAACTGAGAAGGCCGTGATTGAAGAAACTCTTTGCAACCTCTGTGGAACTTGTACAGACGTATGTCCTCAGGGTGCAATCAAGCAAGAGGAGGCGTGACAGTGACTAGTAATAATAGTAATACAATCAACGTAGCTATTGCCGGTGTTGGAGGTCAGGGCGTGTTGTCCCTTGCTGAGATACTAGCAAAGGCAGCTGTGGCTGACTCTCATAACGTCCGCGTTGGTGAGATTCACGGAATGGCCCAGCGTGGAGGACATGTTGTCTGTACTGTAAGAATTGGAGAAGGTGCACGAGGACCCATTGTAGATCCCGGTTCTGCTGACCTACTTGTAGGTTTTGAACCAATCGAAACACTGCGGGAGATTCACTACGTGATGGAGGACGGTTGTGTACTCATGAGCTCTCATGTTCAATTTCCGGTGGCTGTTTCAATGGGCAAGGCAGAGTATCCCGCGCATGAGAGAATCATTGCAGATATGAGAAGATTCACGGATTGTATCCTAGAGATTAATGCAATGGAGCTCGCGAAAGAGGCCGGAAACACCATGTCCCTAAACATGGTGATGTTGGGCGGAGTTCTTGGAACTGGAGTAACACCAATAGACAAAGACACAGCTATTGAGGTGGTACGTGCTGCATTCCCCAAGAAGTATGAATCTGTCAATCTCAAGGCCTTAGAACTTGGAATGTCTTCGGTTGAAGCATTGATTAAGCAAGCATAGTGGACTTTGTATCTGCGAGAGAGGAACGTATGACTTGTATTACAATCATTATGTGACCAGAGGCTAGGCACTATGGTGAAACTCGATCACGTTTTAGTTGAAATGACAAGACGCTACAGGTCCTGGTATTGTAGGACCTCATAAGCACAGAAGCTTCACCAACCTACGAACTGACTTGCGCACCCCAAATGAAAACACCCGGTCTATCCTGTTCGAGCCCAAGTTGACTCCATCCATACTCGCAAGTGTTCCTGATTGCTTCAAGAAGACTCTCATTGAATCAACTGAGAAACTGAGAAAGAAACGGAAGTCAATTTTGGTTTCCAGTAACAGCCTAGCTAACAGGTTCATTCTAGAGAGGTGGGGGATCAGACCATCACAACGCAAACGGTATCGGAATCTATTTGCAAACGTCCGGAAGCAGTGTCGTGCAATCTTTCAGCACTATCTTGCAAGAGGGAAGATTGAATGGACTGACAGCAAGAAAAAACATGTGTTTGGTGTCTTCAAGTTTGACGAGATCCGAGGGAACCTGATTCTAGGATTTGTCTTGATCTCACCAGAAGCAGAATGGAAGCTCCCACTTAGATAATCCACTACCCTCTTTCATTCTTCAGATTCGTTCCCTTGACATCTACCGACGAGCATTTAAGCCAGTCAACGCAATCATTTGTATACAAATCTGTATCCGCACAGTGGCCCAACAAATCAGCAAAGAAAACGGCGCTCATAATCCTTTAAACGCACTTCACAAGATTATGAGCCATTTTCCGAAAGGCGCCATTCAACCAAAGCGTGATACAGAAGCCAGTCGGTGAATGATGCCATGAGTCCCAAGAAATCTGACTCGAAGAGAGATGGAGTTTCAATCAAGCAACTTGCTACCGCCACACGGCGAGTGTTAAAGGAGCCAATACTGAAGACACTACTTGATCAATCAGTACTCACTACGACCCAGCTGGAAACCCTACTAATCGACCTAGTCGTGGAAGATGAGTATGGCAGCCACATCCCATACGATGACAAAGCCTCTTTTAGATCAAGGTCTGGAAGAAGGGCAACTGGTGTCACCCGCGGTGCTTTCAACAGGACTCTCAAACAAGCGCGAAGAAATGTTACTCGATGCTTCTACACAATGCTTCTATTGGCATACCTTGGCATGTTCAATCACACACTCTTCCGTCCTTTCGAAGAGATTGCTACCAGAATCGGTGATTACCGGAGAGTCCGTGAGGTACTCTCAGGAAGAGGCGAGTTGTCAAAGGAAGAAATCGAGAGCTATCGCTTGGTTGAGGAAACAATACTGTCTGCACTAGAAGAGCTCACTGCGTCAACAGCTCTCAAGTCAGAGCTCTCAAGACGCAAGACAGAAACTGCTTAGTATCGTGTAATACGATTAATACGCCAACCTTTTCATTAGGCATTGTTCGACTATCTATTTTGACTCGGTGACTATCTTGACCAATGAGGACAACAAAAGGTGGTTCATGAGAGCGCTTAGGGACAAGGCAACGGAATCCGAGAGAGAGCAGCAAGTCAGCCATCTTGCTGATGCAATCGGAGAACGAAGGGGTAGAGACCTGCTCGATGCCGTTGCTACAACAGAACGTGATGAAGGATGGAATACAGCAGTCCAATATCTGATCATGGCGGCGCAGGCCGACTACGTCACACCAGCAAGTTTTGGAAAAGTACGGACGAGAGTTGAGCCAATCAAGTATCGAGAAATGGTGTTTGAACTTCTTTCAGCTACAGGCTTGGAGCCTGTAAACTTCGATACAGTCGATCTTCTCAAGAGTCTGGAAGACAAAGACTCATTGGCTGAGGCCACCCACTCCTTTGGTGCACACGTCCAAGAACTGAGCTTAGAGCAAATACAGAACGGTGACACTCTATTCTTTGATCTTCCAATGTCAAATGTTCAAGCGTTCGAAGAGTTAGAAAGTACTCTTGAATCCACCAGGCTCGGAGAGATTGCCCGTCTTGTACTGATTCAAGATGGGAACACAATTGATGTTACACCACTGTGGTATTCGGAGTACGGTCGAAGGGCACTATCGGAGTTAGGAGTCAAAGGAACACTATTACCCACAGACCAGCTTGACATGGTATTATCAGTAATACAAGTATCACCAGCTATCAGTGGCCAGATTCAAATCCAGAGAGAAGAGAAAACTGATCTAAGACCGCCAGTTGCCCCATCAAACTCATTGTATGCAGACCTCCTACAAGCCACAATCAACCAGGATCTAGACACTCTCTCTTCCTTTGCCAGTAGACACTCGTTACCCACCCTGAATGTCCTACTCCAGAACACAGTGACCCAGTATCATGAATCACCATCGAGTGACAACTACCGACTTGTACTTGAGTGTATGAAGAGCCATATTGCAGTCCGAAGCATTGATTCAATCATTGCACTCGAGAAGCTTGTGAGGCTTGACGATCCCCGCGTCGCAACACCAGCAATCAATGTTCTTGGAAATCTCTACAACCATTCTTCGGTTCTGACTCTTGCTGAAACTGTATGCCGTGGCAAGAAGGAATGGATAATCCATCCAGCACTAAATGCCCTAGAGAGCATCTCCAAGAAATGTCCTGAAACCGTACCTGCAATTGAAGGACTCCTACAATCTGACTGCAAGAATCGAGTCATACTCAAACGCTTCCTAGGCAGAATCTCAAAATAGGTTGATGGAGTCACGGAGAATCTCGGCAGACATAAATCGATTGTAGACCGGGTGAGGATTATGACGGACTCGCAAGTGGACAAGTTCCACGAGATTGATCTCTTCTTCAATCCTAAGCGAGTGGCACTAGTCGGAGCTTCCTCTGACCATAAAAAACTAGGCTATACGATTCTGACGAATCTCTTGGAATCTGAGATCGAAACTTATCCAGTGACACGAAGTGGAAACCAGGTACTTGGAGTCAAGGCCTACCCAAGTCTGGAAGATCTTCCAAAGGCAGTTGATTTGGTCATATTGGCAGTCGCGGCAAAACACTGTCCGAGTCTGATGGTCAAAGTCCAAGAGGCAGGGGCCGGAGCTGCAGTTGTGGTTTCAGGAGGGTTCAGTGAAACAGGGACTGCTGGTTCACAGCTTGAGGGAGAACTTGTGAAGGCAGCGAAGAATGTTGGCGTCAGAATCATAGGACCAAATTGCGTTGGCGTTTCCAATACCAGACTCTTCAATGGAACTTTCACCATGATGCCTGAAGTAGGCAATATCGCTCTTGTTTCTCAGAGCGGTGCATTGGGTGGAATGATTATCTATGAAACTCGAGTCAAAGGGATTGGGATGAGTAAGTTTGCAAGTTTGGGAAACTCAGCCGATGTACAGTTCTCTGAAATCGTTGATTACCTGGGTGAGGACCCTGCAACGACTGTAGTTGCTGTGTACGTTGAAGGTGTCAACCAAGGTAGAGCCTTTTTCGAGTCACTTCATAGAGCCGCGCACAAGAAACCAGTTGTCGTACTCAAGGGCGGCAAAAGCGAAATTGGTGGAAAGGCCACATTGTCCCACACTGGATCTTTGGCTGGTTCAGTCAAAGTGTTCAACGGGATGATTCGGCAAGCGCGCAGCGTCAGTGTTCCTACCCTGGACAGCTTACTTGAAGTGTGCAAACTCTTTGACTATCAACCACTCCCCAAGGGACGTAATGTTGGTATTATTAGTAATACAGGTGGGGGAGGAGTTCTTGCCTCTGATGCCATGTCTGATTATGGATTGACCGTCCCCGGCCTTGATAAGAGTACTAGACGGGAGCTAAGTCAGATTCTCTCTGATATGGCATCAGTCAGCAATCCTGTGGATCTGGTAGCTAGTGGGGGTCGGAGAGAATATCGTGCGAGTACTAAGCTACTGCTGAAGAATCCTAGCATTGACTTTCTGTTAGTCATATGTGCAGTTCCAACTTTCGCTGGCATGACACGGACGGAGCACGCTGAAGGAACTCTGGAAGGCATTCGGGATGCTGCTGAGGAAAAGCCTGTCGTTGGAGTATGGTTGGCCGCAGATATAGGAAGACCCGGAAGGGACTTACTCGAAACGAACAGAGTTCCATGCTATGATGATCCTTCTCTGGCTGCACTGTGTATGGCCCGCGTTTCAGAGTATGCAGAGATGCACATGAAGTAACAAATCTGCAGCAGAAGCATATCTCCTTGTATCCTGTGTATTACAAGAAGTGAGTGGATTTGAGTCGGTTGATGAGGCTACCCTTCTAGATGTCTGCTGGCTATATCCGGAAACTCCTCAGATAGAGCTTCCCGTAATCTTCGTTCAACCCACATACTCAGATTGATTGCTCTTTCATTCCTCACGTTTTGAAGACATGATCTAAGCTCTGTTGTGAACGAGAACGAAACAATTGGACTCTTTCGTTCTTTGTTAGGCACTGCTACCACAGACCTCCTTCTTTCAGCGACTGTGGTTCTTTCGATAGCTGTTGGTCTTGCATCTCTTTCTTCTTCAGAATCCCGATACTTCTTTAGAACACTCAAACCTAGCGCACCTCTCTAAGCAATTCAGCATATGCTTCTGATACTAGTCTGGCAGTTTCTCTGCCCACCTCTGGATCTCCGTTTCGCCTGAAACCTTCTGCGGCCACCTGTTGACACCCTCTTGCTAACATACGGATGTCACGTGGGTTCCCCTTGGCCGCTTCATTGATGACTTCAATTGCAGCATTATCGAATGGGTAGATTTCAAAGTTACCAGGGTCAAAGCTGTCTATGCGTCCTTGAGCATAGTAGATTCTTCTCCCGATGAACTCCTTTGCCTTTTGATCATCAAACGGTGGGACATCCAAAGGCTCAGTCCTGTCCGCGATCTGTGGTAAGAACGAAAGCATGGCATTCCAATAGATTGCGGTACCAGACATTATCAATGTGACAATTGGTTCATCGAGCACGTCCGGATATTCAGCCTTCATCTCCTGAGTTGGAAGATCAGCCAGATAACGCAGCTTGTGGAATGCCGTCTCCTGATTGTCTGCGACATCCTCAAGGAACAGTGCAGTGCGACAGTTCTCCTCGATATATCTTCTCACAGATTCCTGAGCGACAGTCTCTATGATTTGACTGGACTCCCATGACCTTCGATACTTTATCCTCAGTGAGTCTGCAATGGCAGCCGACATCTGTTTCTCATAGAGTCCCGTCATGCCAACATAACCAGTCACGAATTTGTTTCCTCTACGATCAGCTAAGGTCGGTAGGTCTCTCAGAGCAAGCAACATCAGTGTACTCTTCCCAGATCCTACTGGACCCCTAAGGAAGATATGCCGCTCGTTAGTGAGAATCAGATCTACGAGATGGTCCAGGAATTCTGGCCATTCAATGTAAAGTCGTGAGTCCGGCATTTTGTAACCACGAAAGGGAGAGAACCGAGCACCAATCCGCTCTTCCCAAGCCCGCAAGACTTCCTTGCGAGTGTTGAAGTGACGAATCAACGCACTCTCGTGAATCGCTATTGTCATGATGTGTACCCCATGGTATCACATGTACTTCTTGTAATACAATCCTCCGATGAGTCAGTCGCTAATAAGTAGTGCGGTGGATCTTCCGGTGTCTATTCTCAACCCATCAACAAGACGCAACCTTTTTGAACAGAATGAAGCAGCGAGGGGGCTAGTCCGGAAACGGACCGGTCAATACGAAAGGAGTGACTCATCATGGACGTCGACCGAATTCGGCATGTACTGAACTCATTGATGATACTGAGCTTTCTTGTCTTTGGTGCACTAGCTGCAATAATCCTGATCACTGATGCACCGCTGACAAATTCGACAGTCGCTCTTCCTTTTGCTTTTCTATTCATTTCATTCATGACTCTTATCGTGACCGGACAGATCAATGATCGACCCAGACTAGTGAAGAGATATGTTCGAGATTGGCTCCTCATCTGTGCCTTTGCCATAATCATTAGTGCACTTGTAGTGACTTTTACATGATTCCCATCACAAGAGTTTTAGGACATCAGTATGTGACACGGCTCAGCCCAGGAAATCCATATTCATCTCTTTGAAGGGACCGCCAATGAGTAAAATCCTGCCAGGAACCAAGACGACGCGGATGGAGCTTCTGCGATTGAAGAACAGAATGAGGCTGGCAGAACGTGGTCATGATCTACTCAAGGAGAAACGCGACTCACTAATCATGGAGCTCTTCAACGTACTTGCCGAAGTCAAGGACACTCGAGAAAAGGTTGAAATGGCTCTCTCCGAGGCCTTCTCCGCTCTTACAAAGACTAAGATGATAATGGGGCCCTCTGAAGTTGTCGAGTTTGCCAATGCGAGCAGAGTTCAAGCCGACCTGAGAATCTCTACACGGTCCATGATGGGTGTCCTAGTACCAGTCCTTTCAGTTGAGCAACATGTGCCAGAACTTCCGTACTCCCTACCAGACTCTAGCGTGCAACTTGACGTCATGTCAACCAAGTTCAAAGAAGCATTGAAGGCCGTAGTACGCCTAGCCGAGATCGATTCAACAGTCAAGAGGCTGGCAGTCGAAGTCGAGCGCACTAAGAGGCGTGTATCAGCTCTTGAAACAGTCGTAATTCCTCGACTTGATGCTACTGCGAGATATGTGAAGCAAGCACTAGAGGAACGAGAGCGAGAGGACTTCTTCAGACTCAAATTTCTAAAGGAAAGAATGGAGTCCGAACAGTAACGCACAAGCATGGGTATTATTTGTATTACATTACGCACGTTTCAGCTTCAAGATTGCCGCGGCCAAATCGCCTTCGCTTTCCTTCAATGCTTGCTTTGCAGTTTCTATGTCAACACCAGTCTGACTGGCTACCAGTGCGGCATCCTCCATCGGAATCTCAATCTCCTTTTGTGGTTCAGACGTTACATCCTCAGTGACACCTGCTTCAGTAGTCAGCCCTCTTTCCGATTTATCGCCTGACACCTGAAACGACTCACTCCCCGCCTGTTTGATCATCACGACTTGAGGGTCTGCGATTAGCCACTCCTTGTCATCGAACCGGATTATTACCTCTTTTACACCATTAACATCCTTCTGCTCTATTCCCATCTGTTTCATCATTCTGGCAATGGCTCTTGGCGACATACCACGTCTACGTGACATTCATCATACCCCAGACAATCCCAAGATCTTTGGTCCTGATACTCAAAGTCAGGGATAAAATGATTGTGCTCCATCAATCGTCATCTCAAGATTGAAGGACCTTGATGTCAAGGACAGAATGCCGAATACCAGGCGCATACCATTTGATGCTGCGTATAGAGATGTCTGAGATGAAGCCCCTACTAGAACAGATGTCTTCAACATCTCGTGTCAGCTTGTCCAATTCTTTGTCAGGCAAACCAATATGCATGTGAATCATCCCGCCTTCGGCTACCAACGCTTCCAACGCCTGAGGAAGAAAATGATGCGTATCATGCAGATATCCCATGATGACCCTATTCACACTATGAACAGGATGAACCACACGACAGTCACCATGAATGGCCTCAACCAAGTCATCAAGAGCATTCAGTCGAATGTTATTGATGAGAAACTTGTATGCCTCCGAATTCAGTTCAATCGCCTTGACCTTCACTTGCTTTTTCTTCGCCATAGGTAGAGCAAACTGGCCAATGCAGGCAAACATATCGAGAACATACTCGCCAGGCTGGACTATGGATGCCATGTAACTTCTCTCTCCTCTATTACCGCCAGAGAAAGTGGTGCGTGTTGGGTCAAGTCTGAACACAACTCCATTCTCAACGTGTGTTGTGACTGTGTCACTCTTACCGGCTACCAGAGTGTAATCTGGTACCCGCATGACTCCAGTCGTAGCACCTGTCTTCACTGCAACCGAATCGATTCTCCTGTCATATCTGAGAGTGGCTTCTCCCAGCAGGCGAAAATGCGG
The DNA here is from genome assembly GCA_048882205.1 of Candidatus Thorarchaeota archaeon. Lineage (GTDB taxonomy): Archaea > Asgardarchaeota > Thorarchaeia > Thorarchaeales > Thorarchaeaceae > SMTZ1-83. The sequence continues at coordinate 9,200 of JBHLRV010000014.1, forward strand.
TTCCAGTCCAGAATCAACATGTAGTAGGGCAACATGTCCTACGAGATGATATCCGCTAGGGAGAGGTATGTCTGACGGGACTTGATCTTTGAAACTAGTTCTAAGGAACTCTTTGTACTTCATGACAACTCACAGAAAGCAGTGATTGACAACAATCAGGGTACGACGCATCAACAGTACAAAGTGCTCGGAGCGCCATCACCCTTACCTCGACTCTGAATCTTCGCTATTGCCTTGCTGAAGTCTTCTTGAATTACACAGACTCTACTTTCACGGATGGCAAACATACCGGCCTCGGTGCAGATTATCTTGATGTCAGCACCCGTCAGATTTGGCGTGGCAGATACCAGTCTATCAAAATCAAGTTCGGAATGTATATTCATTCCACGCGTGTGAATCTTGAATATCTCCTTCCTACTTTCGTCGTCTGGGACTGGAAAATCAATTATTCTGTCAAACCTCCCTGCGCGCAATAGCGCTGGATCCAGAATGTCTGGCCGATTCGTAGCACCAAGGACAGCTACTTGACCACGAGTTTCAAAACCGTCAAGCTCACTGAGCAGCTGCATCAATGTACGTTGGACCTCTCTATCACCAGAAGTGGCAATATCCAATCTATGCGAACCGACTGCATCAAGCTCGTCCACAAACACGATGGCAGGCGCCTTCTCCTTTGCCAGCAGGAAGATCTCCCTGACTAGTCTTGCTCCTTCCCCTATGAACTTCTGAACCAGCTCAGAACCGATAACCCTGATGAAAGTCGCGTTAGTTTCGTGCGCGACAGCTCTAGCACACAGGGTCTTCCCTGTGCCTGGAAAACCAGTCAACAGGACGCCCTTTGGGGGCTCGATGCCAACCTGTTCAAAGAGATCAGGTTTCAAAAGTGGCAACTCAACGGTTTCTCTTATTTCTCGAAGCTGTTCCTTGAGCCCACCGATATCCGCGTATGAAACCTCGGGAGCCTCTTCAATCTCCATCGCTCTAATCATTGGGTCTCTTGGTGGAGGTAGTTCCTGAGTCACAGCAAAAGACCGTTGATTGAGGGCAACTCTCATGCCTGGTTGTAGCTTGTCCTTGGGGATGGAAGACGAAATATGGACAACAAAGTTCGGACCAGTTGAGCTCTTCACTACTGCTCTTCCGTCATCAAGTACCTCGATTACCGTAGCAGTGATGAGAGGAGACTGTCTGAGCTTCTCAAGCTCCGTTCTCAGAGTCTGGGTTTCCTTCTCAAGCCTTGAACGTTCAGCTTGAAGAATCTGCTTCTCTGTTTCAAGTGCACGCAGACGACGTTCTAGGTGTCTAGTGTAGCTCTCGCTGTAGGTAGAATCGTCGACGCCACTGTCCTTCTTTGCGTCAGTAGTCCCTGGCAATCACTGCACCTCGAAACCCCATCCGATGCTAATGATTTAAGGATTCCTTTGAGGGTCCCAGAATTCTGTGCCAGTCGACAACTTTTATCAACATTGCCGATGCCAAAATCACCAGAAGAGGGATAGTTGTGCCGAGCTGTGAATTATGCGGGAGGAATATGAAGGGTCGTGGAAGAAATGTTGAGATCGAGGGCGCTCGAATGAACGTATGCCCCCAGTGCGCAGCTAGGTTTGCAGGAGCTGCACCCAGTCCAAGCCGAAGGGATTTGTCAGATTCTAGAATAAGTCCATCTTGGGTCGGAGAACCAAAGAAGCCAGTACCAGGGGTTCCCCGACAGGCTCTATCAAGAGCATCGCGCAAACCAAGACCCCGCGTGTCGAGCGGAACACGACTCGATGACATGATTCTCATCGAAGACTACGACGAAAAGATTCGAACTGCGAGACAGAAGATGAAACTAAGCCAAGAGGAGCTCGCTCAGAAGGTGGGCGAACGCATCTCAACTCTTCAGGCAATAGAAACACGTCGGCTGAAGCCGACACGTAAAACTATCAGGGGCCTCGAGAGAGAGCTTGGCATCTCACTACTGGAACCAATTGGTTCGGCTCCAATCAAGCCAAGTCGTGGTGTATCCCGTGCTGGACCAACACTTGGAGACCGGGTTGTAGTCAAGCGTAAGAAGTCGCAGAAGTCCAAGTAGAAGAGGACCCAAACGAAGTGAATATATACTGTGTTAGGTAATAATAGTATAGTAAGTGCAAATCTCCAAACGCAGGGCTTCTGGTTACATTAAGATGCAGTTGATTGGCCAAGTTCCGTGAGTTCAGGTGATTACTTCAAAATGGCACACGCTAACATCAATCACGACCTGTTCCGCCTTGTAGTCGAAGAGATAGCGGGCAAAGAGGGCGTAGACGTCGCAACAGTCCTTGTCAATGCAGAGGAGACCACAGATGAAGAGATTGCCACGAAGACTGATCTGAAACTCAACATAGTTCGAAGGATTCTATACAAGCTCCATGACAACCATCTTGCATCCTACCGCAGGATCCGGGATACTAACACAGGGTGGTTCTTGTACTATTGGAAGATAGATCCCAAGAAGGCACAAGCCCTAGTCGATCGAAAGAAACGGCTAGTCCTGAATCTACTTGAACAACGGCTAGAACACGAATCTAACAATGACCTCTATGCGTGCGTTAGCCGTGATTCCTCTCCAGTTCCGTTTGAGGAGGCCATGAATCTCTCGTTCCGGTGTCCCAACTGTAATGAACAACTGGAATACGTCGACAATACGAGAGCAATTGATTTCCTTCGCAAGCGAGTAGAAGAACTGAAAGCCGACTTGTCAGCTACTTCTACAACGTAAGTCCATGTCAGCAAATCCCTAAGGAAATCTACTTAGCATAAGGCATTCAGACTCTTTCAGGGGATAAGCCATTGAAGCATCTAGTTCTAGAGGCACGAGCATATGGAGCATATAGAGGGAAGCTCCTTCAGGCTGTAAGGGCAGATTTTGCTGACATGGCCAGAGAACTGAGCGCGAAACTCGTCAAGCTTGGGACCAACAAGAGAAATCGTATAACAATCGAGATTGAGGGGAAGGACGAGGAATTCATTGCGAATGTGCTAACGCAAGAATATGGAACCGTTTCTACGATTGGCGCCCTTCGCCTCAACTCTACTCACAAGGGTCATTTTGTTGACGTCGGAAAAGTAGGCTACGGTCTCTATGTAGACATCGGAATTGCCACACCCAGTCACATGGATGCACTCATTCCCCTCTACAGTCTGCGGGAACAGTTGCAAATGCGAAACTCCTCTCTAAGGACAATCGCCAACACACTAGTACTGGTAGACAATCTTCCCGTGAGCATACGGATCACAGAAGTAGACATTACTAGCCAGAGAATCGCAGGTGAGTTTACAGAGTCATATCTCGAACAGATTGACAGATGGGTCAAGGATGATCATCAGCGGCTTCTTGTCCTAGGATGTACCAAGGAACTCATCGATGATGCTCTGGAAAAATCTAGTCATACCGAAGACATCTATCGGATAGAGAAGCTCGGTCATTTTGAATACTCTCTACGATGCAAGAGAAGCACACGTGCCTCAGGCATCCTTGCTGCAATAGGTCCCAGACTGAAAGGAGTTCCCATGCATCTGTTCATTCCTGAGGAAATTGGAGAGAAATACCATGCCAAGACTTGATATCTGGTTGGTGGAACAGGGCTATTTCTCGTCACGTCAGACTGCAAAGCGCGCTATTCGGGCGGGGCATGTGAAAGTCAACGGAAACTACGCAAAACCCTCGAAGCAAATAAAGGGCACAGAGTCTGTGGTCGTTTCGATGGACGCGCCAGATGCACCGCTTGGATATCTGAAGCTCCAGCGAATTGACGAGTCACTGGGAGGCATCATAACTCCGGGAAAGACTGCTCTTGACATTGGCAGCTCAGCCGGAGGCTTCTTGATGTATCTAGCTGAATGTAATGTGACTGCTGTTGGTGTCGAGGTATCTGAGGGATTTGCTGAACCACTTCAGAAACTTGTGAATAAATACCCGAAACTATCAATCCTAATTGATGACGCTTTCACGATGGACCCCCTAATTGTCAATGAAGAGGAGCAACTTGATCTTCTGCTCATCGATGTCACCACAGAGCCCGAAGGCACACTCAGACTAGTCAAGAGATTCTCTCCGCTGCTAATCAAGCGGGGATGGCTTATTGCATCATTCAAATCGAATACATCCTCTCAAGCAATCTCTAACATCTGTGGTTCAGTTGCAGATCTTGGCTTCACAGGCATCCGAAACTTGGTATTAGACAAGACCCTTCAAGAATTTCATGTAGCTGCAATTCGCCAGTAAGCAACTCTTTTATTCGGATTAGACGACCCGCATTGATTAGGGGCGGTAGTCTAGCCCGGCTATGATGTCTCGCTTACACCGAGAATGTTGAAGGGGTTTTGTCCTCAGCACTCGAGGGTCGCTGGTTCAAATCCGGCCCGCCCCACCATGTTTCCTCATCGCAGCAAGTCACAAAA
>JBHLRV010000015.1:0-13256 GCA_048882205.1 Candidatus Thorarchaeota archaeon
GTTGATTAAGATGAAAAAGAACCCATTTACACCGGTGGTGTTATCTGAGGACACAATGGTCACTGTCAAGGAGGGTGACGAAGAAACAAAGGTCGATGCCACGAGATACTGGATTCGATACAAGGTTGGCGAATCGAGTGACATCCGCTATGTCGATGGTGGGGATGACGACATAGCTACCGTTGAGGACAAGACACTCTTCCTTGTTCCGTCAATCCATAGAGTGAACGGGGAGGCCTTTCACTACAACGCGGCCTCAACTGAGAGGATTGCCGGAAAGGATCGGATTGAATCAGAAACACATGCCCTCAGCAGACACCCGGCCTGTGAGTCACACGAGATAATCGAAGTGACCTATGAGAGTCCCGAAATGGAGTGTTGTGCGATGACAATGGAGGAGGCTGACGAGCAGGAAGTTCCTCTTCAGTACTTGTCAGGGTATCTTCTGGGAAAGAGCAAAGGACTCGTCAAGGTGGCACTATCAAAGATCGTCCTAGAGGAGTCGGGAGTCACTACCTACGACAACATCAGAATCATTCCCGAGGCAGTAGTCAAGGAATTGAACTGCCTCGAGTGATACCCAAGGCAGCGTTTCACAATATCCACCAAGAAAGAAATGCGGCGGACGTCCTAGGCATCTCCCTAGTCTGGCTGACCCCACGCTGCCAGATACGCTTTCGTTGTGGGCGTCCGCCCACCCTTTCTCAACCGTTCTTTTGTTCTCCTTGTAGTGGATTGACCTAATACAGAGTACATCATTTCACCGATGCTTAAACTTATATGGATATATAACAGCGCTTCGGGACACACTTCTCTCAGAGTGTAGTTTTGCACCACCGTCTGGCGCCCACCACGTGTGCGGCCATATCCGGGAGAACTGTTACAAGGTGAACACAATGGCGAAGCCAGTCCGTTCCATGACCAACCGCCAACGAGGCATCAGAGTATGCTCGATATGTGGCGACAACGACTTCTATGAGGACCTCGCTAGAGGGGAGAGTATCTGCACATCATGTGGATGTGTGATCAATGAGAAACACATTGACTCCGGACCAGAATGGAGAGCTTTTACTTCAGAAGAGAGAAACGCAAGGGCACGAACTGGTTCCCCAATGACACTAACGATGGCAGACAAAGGACTCGCCACAACTATTGGATGGAGTGACAGGGATGCCAATGGTCGCGCCATTGCTGCGAGCTCCCGAGCTGCCATATACCGAATGCGAAAGTGGCAGATCAGAACCCTTGTTCACAGCTCTCAACACAGAAACTTGAGCATTGCAATGAGCGAGATGGATAGGCTTACGTCCCAGCTTGGTGTGCCAAGCGAAACTAAGGAAACTGCAGCCCTCATCTACAGGAAGGCTCTTTCTCGACGATTAGTCAGAGGAAGAAGCATCGAGGGCATGGTCGCTGCAACCATTTACCTGTCCTGCAGAATTCATAAGATACCCAGACAGCTCGATGAGATTGTCGCTGAAGCTAGAGTCAACAGAAAGGAACTGGGACAGTGTGTGAGACTCATCCTGAGAAATGTGGACGTGAAGGTTCCCATTCCGTCAGCAAACGATCTCATGCCCCGGATTTCTGCAGACTTGGGACTTGATGGTCAGACTGTTCAGACTGCCATGAAGATAATCAACGAGGCAAGGAGCGAAGGAATCACAGCCGGAAAGGACCCCGGTGGACTTGCGGCCGCGGCGCTCTATATTGCTGGTATTATCACGAATGACAGACGAACGCAGAGGGAGATTGCTGAGGCCTCAAACGTGACCGAGGTCACCGTGAGGAACAGATACAAGGACCTCGCTAACAGCCTACAGATAACAATCAAACCGTAGTAGTGGGACCCGACCCCCTGACGTTTTCAGAGAAGACGTCAAATCTTCGACAGCCACTACACTCTGGTTTAGAGATAGCGTGCTATGACTTCTTGCGTTTCCTTTTTCCATTCTATACTCTTTTTGGCCAGTTCAGCAGCAACATTGCCGGGCATGGCCTCGTCACGAGGCATGGACTCAATGTTGCTCAGCCATCCGGAGGTTGCGAGAGGAAGTGACATCAACTCTTCTCCTTCGGTTGCCTTGATCATCATTTCTCGTCCGTGTGCCAATTGGAAGTAGACCGTTTCGAGCGGGGCTTTCTTCAGGATATAGAATACAAGTCGATCCCAACAAGTCTTTGCAACAAGTGCCCGCTTCAGCTTCCCTTTGTCATCTTCAGAAAGGGATTGATACTTCTTCAGGGAGTTCTCAATAGTCGATACGATCCCAGCCAAATACTCCTCAAGGATTGAGGAATCCTCTCCCAAGGCTGTCAGTTCTACGAGCTTCTGGGCGCCTTCCACCCAGACATTGACCGTTGCCTGTGAGTCATCAATTCTGACCGAGAAGGCGGCTTTCCCATTGAATATCTGGCTCTCAGCCTCACTGTAGTCATTCAGCAAAACGCCTGGCTTCGATGCAACGGCATACCAGGCTAGTCTGAACACGACAGCAGACTCAGGTATCTTGAAGTTAAGAGCCCTGGTGGCCTCAGTCCTGTCACCACTTTCTTCCATCGTTTGTGGCCCTCCCTTTTGGCCAATCAGGACCTAGCGCGTGCCCTCCTTATAGAGTTTGGTGGTGGCTCTCTCCAGATCCCTTCTAGGTTTTCAAATGCCTGTATTCCCTGCTCATGGACGAACAGCGGGCGGTTTATTGGGCGGATTGACGAACTGACCAGCATGGTTTCAAGGTCTCTCGAGAAGATGATGCTCATCGCGATTGGACTCACGGCTGCAGTAATCGTTGGTGTTCCCGTTCTCATGTATGCTATAGACACGCTAGGGGCAACATCTCAACTAGAGAGAGCGAGGCAAGTCGCTCAGAGTATACATAATGGTGCTGCCAAAGTAGACGAAGGGGTCGTAAACAGCACTGTGATAGAGGTCACATTGCCCGAAGGCGTCACGATGTCTGCCGACAATACAACTCTTACTATTGTCTTTGAGAATGAAGGCGTGGAAACCAGTTCGTGGAGCGAAACCTATGACTATGCAATAGTTCTTTCTGGTCCATCTGGTCCTGGAACTTACATTGTGAATATTACGAAGGTTTCAGGTACAATCGAAGTGTCCTTCACCTCTGTTGTCTAGACACACCCACCAGTTTCATTTCAACACAAGCTTTTTAATGACGGCTCAGGTCTTCGCCGTCGATACCTCCAAGGCTGAGGTCTGAATGTAATGGACGAGGATGCTGAATGGTCTGAAGACGAGGATGCTGAGGAGGCTGAGCCAGAACGGACTCCTGAGGAAGATGAAACTCTTCCAGAGGAGGAAATCATCAAGACTCCAAGAAGGCTCAGTCTAAGGAATCCAGTCGGCCTCATCTTCAACGTTCGAATGCTGAGGAGAGTTGTCCAGATACTGTTCTTCGTTGGCATCAATGCCTACATTCTTCTCACCTGGGTAGGTGGAGAGCAGATTCTTGCATTCTGGGAGGGCTTCCGAAACCTTCTACCGACTCTGCCCATCATCGCACCGTTAGAGGCTCCTGGTGCTGTTCTCGCTGGGACGTTTGACACACTTCAACGCGAGTTCTCCGGAGGCATCTTCCCCTTCTTCACGCTGGGTGCAATGGTCATCATCCTGACAATTCTTGGCAGATCAGCCTGTGGCTGGGTATGCCCAATTGGTACCATACAGGACTTTGCAACATTGCCCAAAAGAACCAAGGTACGTCCTGCACATACAACCGAGAAAGAACTGAGACGGATCAAGACTTACATCTTCGTCATCATCATGGGCTTGGCACTCTGGGTAGGAATCAGTAGGGTCTTTGGAACTGCAGAGAACCTGGTGGCAATACTCGGACCGTTTGCGTCCGCAGCATTCGACCCTTTCAGTCCAGCATACATATTATTCTTCGAAGCCACGACACACCCCTGGCCATATTCGCTGGAAACTCTTTGGTTCATAACCCAATGGGGATACTTCTTGGCACAGTTCGCGTTTGTAGTCCTAATCGTCATTGTTGGAATATGGGTACCAAGATGGTTCTGTAGGTGGCTATGTCCGGCAGGGTGGTTCTACGGAGTATTCTCAAGGGACGCTTTGATCGGCATCGGCCGGAATCCTGCCAGATGTACACCTGACACATGTAGTGTGTGCGAACATGTGTGTCCAATGAATATCAGGATTCGTCGCTTCCCATATCAGCACATGCATTCACCAGAGTGCATATTGTGTCTAGAATGCAAGAGCCATTGTCCCAATGGAGCAGTTGTCTTGCGGTTCTCATGATGGCACTACTGTGGTCTTTTGACTAGCCTTCTCGAATCCTTCCTGGACGCTGGCATAGAGATTCATAAGGCGGAAACCGAATCTTGTGATTCTTGCACCGCCGCCCCCTTCAGTGCCGCCCTTGAATGTTTCGAGAAGCTTGACTCCAGTTTCTTGTTCAATCTTGCGGACTACTCCCCACGCGTATCGGTATGACATGCCAAGGGCTTTAGCTCCCTCGGTTATCGTGCCCTTCTCCCTGATACTGTTAAGTATCGCAAATGCACCAGGTCCAAAAACATACTTGCCATTATGTTCGAGCCACAGCTTCCAGTTTGGTTTCAACCTAGAGAATGCATCATCTTCGGTAGACATCTATGAACACTTCCGGAGCGCCCGTTGTTTACAGGGTAGGGAGCTCCTCATATGACACTTGCTAATGCCCCCAACGAAGTCGTTCGGGCTTCGTTTCCTTCTTGTATGCCTTCTTTACCCTCTTCCAATGGTCTGAACAAAGGTAGACCTTCCTGGAACGGGAGTCCTTGACATTCAGACCAGTCTTTGTAACACTCTCTGTGATGCGCACTGTCGCAAAGGATCTTCTTGATTCATTCTTGCATCCGACGATGCTGCAGGTCTTCTTTGTGGATGACAAGTACCTCACTTCACCTGTGAGCGCGCATGTCCTCATTTAACTATGACGGACTAGGTCGACACCAAACGTCGCTCTTTGGAGTCAAGAGAGGCCCTTTTGAGTAGTCGAACATTACCTGTTCTTCTGCTGACATTCTTAGCCGCAGAGAAAGAGTATCATCCACTTCACCGACCCGGACTGTTGTCATCCCACACTCCTCTGCAACCTTTGAAACAATTGGGAGATTCTTGGGTTTGGCAGTTACTAAGAATCCCAACGAGATGTACATCCTCAGCCAGTCCTCGAGTCCAATCTCCTTTGGACGTGATCCATCCACTGTATCAAGGTCAAGAAAACCGCCTCTCCCCGAATACTCTAGAAGCATACCAGCTGTACCGACGAGACCCGCAACAGAAACATCCTTGGAGGCCGTAATCAGATGTTGGTGTGCCAAGGTGTTCATTACAGAGAGCCTTCGGACAACTTCGGTTGCCGAACTTCCTGTAACAGAGTCCCAGCCTAGCTTATAGCCCGATCCCCTTTCACCAACTGGGTCGAAGAGTAGGATCATCAAATCACCGTTCTGTGCACCTCCGGCTGTCAGGAGGTCACTCTTCTTCACGGTCCCTGTTGCAGACCCCACAACAAAGGTGGCCTGTGATTTCGGATTCGTGTGCCCTCTCACTATTGGAACTCGGAATGTGTGAGACCCATCGATCAGTCCTTCTAGAATCTGTTCACCAATCTTGGCTTCAGAGTATGAGAGTGCGACCGCGAACGAGGTGGGCGTGCCGCCGGCTGCGTAGATATCCATCACATTCGCCAAGACTGCATTGAATCCCGCCGCACGGGGATGGTTGAGGCACAACTCTTGAACAATGGCGTCCGTAGTCAGCAATACAATCTCATCGCCGTCCGTCTGAATGGCTGCAGAGTCTTCACCAAGCCCATGTTCTTGATTGCCATTGTATGAGGTTGTCCGTAGCCTTCCGATTATGGATGGGAGTACATACTTTCGTGATATTCCCTCAAACTCGTGCAGGAGACTGACAATCCCCTCTAGACGCGTCAAGCAGAATCACTCTGGCAGACCTATTAGGTCATGGCGCACCGAGAAAACCAAGTGCAAATGCAGTCTGTCCTAGTATGATACCAATCCCTAGCATAGACAGGCCAACCATGAGGTAGATCAGGGCCCTCATCACTGGACGAACTTCATCTAACACTTCTGGTCACCTAGCCGTGCTGCGATGACTTACGTGTTGCTTATAGACGTTACGGGGCGGCTTCCATCGAGTCCTATCTCAGTCGAGTGCTCTCCTACCACCCAAGTGCTTTGAGTATTCCTCAGGATCACCGTTTCCAAGATCTTCACGAATTACATCGGCAAAGTCAGCATCGTCTACAGAAACAACAGGGATCCTCTCAAGACCTTTACACTTGCCGGCTTCAGTCATTTTCCGTTTAGTGCAGATGCCAAACTTGCACCACGGGCCGTCGCATTCGTCGTCAACCTCAGCGCACCACACCATCTTCTTTGAGCCCTTACGCCGTATCTTGAAAGCGCTCGGTTGTCGACTACATTTGAACATCTTACATTGAGGTGTGCATTCAGTGAGAGTTCTTGACATCCGACTCCCTCCTAACACAACACTTTGCATCATTTCTTCTTCTTGGCCTCGACAAGAACCTCATCAAGAATGGACCTACTGACTTCAAGGATTATGATGGACCTCTCGACCTTAGCCTTTGCCTGTTCATAGTTACTGGCTGATATGTCGCCGATCTTATGTTGAGCATCCAGGCGACTCCTTTCGCGCTTCAAGGTTCGGTCAGTCTTCTTCATGCCCTTGAACCAGCTCTCAACCTGTTTCACAGAGTTCTTGAGTTCCTTCTGCAGTGTCTTGAGCGTATCGATTATCTTCACTCTCTGTTCCTTGTAGACAGCTCGATCTAGAGACTCCTTCATCTCTTCGAGCCTAGATCTCTTCTGTTCATATTCCTCAAGTGACTGGAGTGTCCTCTCAAGACCTAGACTTCCACTGAATGATGAGAGCTCCTCACGTCTACTCTTGGTCCTGTCAAACGCGATTCTCAAGGCCTCGGCCCTAGCCGTGAGTATGGCCTTGTCAGCATGTCTGAGTTTAAGGGCTTGTCTTGTGGATTGAATCTGCTCGACGAGACTGTCCAATTCCTTCCGTATGACCTGTAGTTCGGCCCGTGACATGAGTGCTGCGAACTCTCTCCGGTCCATGCCTTCAACCGTCATCCCAAACTTGGGCAGGTCAACTGATTCATCCCTGGATGGTAATGCGAAATCATCGACTACCTCCAGAGTTCTGTCCTCTGGCGTCTTGTCTCCGGTCATGGACAGGGGCCTGCCACACGAATTGCAGTAGCGCCCCACAGGAACTTCCAAGCCACATGATGGACACGTGATGGATGCGTCAGACATCAGGTTACTCCGTCCTATGCAGAGTCAGAGATGAAACGCTATAGTTATGTCATGAATAGTCTTTGCTTCTACTTTAGGGTTCCAAGGCGAGCAGTCACTTCGTCCAGCTTCACCTTTGTCGAAACAATGCTTTCAGCACCATACTCAGGAAGAACCTTCAGCTCCTCCACGAGAAGCGCTATCGCTCTTGCCGGATCTATCTCCTTTGTTTCGAGGGAGCCATCAGGAAAAGTCAGCGATGCCTCAACCCACTTCTCTTTCGTTTCGTCAGCTGGAAATAGAGCATAGATGTAGTCATCATTGCTGCATATGAAGGAGGGTGTGTGCTCCCAGGCCTTCGCCAACAATGCACCGAAGGTCTTAGCATTCTCAGCTTTGTCTGCCATTCAGAAATCACCCTTGTGGGCTGGATGAGATTGGGAAACGCTTGGTCTGGGGCCTTATTTGTTTTGCTCCGGTATGACCCCTAGGGTCGGTGCCAGACAAAGCTATAGTATGCAATCTGACCGTTCTCTTTGATTGTGGCGATTATGAACTTCTTCCGGACGCTGGTTGCCAGCCTTCCTGCCCTCACTATATCGAGCGGAACCACACCTTTACGTTGGGGAATCACATGGACAAGAAATGGAGCATGATCCTTGCCAGGGCCATGTTCGTAGACTGCGAAATCGGTTCCGAACTTCAATCCAGGTCTTACAACGTATCCTCGCTCTCTCAACTGACTGTACACCAAGAATCTATCTCTGAAGTCCTCGGCTTTGTTTTCACCGAGAGTCAGAAGGTCATCCTGTGTAAGTGCACGTTCCTCGAGTCCGCTGTGTACCTCAAGTCTTCCTGCCTCACTTAGATACACGCACTCAATCAGGGAGAGTTCTAATGGCTTATCAAATACGGCCGACTTCGGCTTCCGAATCCCAAGTGGCTGACCAAAGTAGCCCTCCCCGTAGAGACGCATACCGTGTTCTGGATTCCAGACTATACCACGGTCACCAATCAGCTCTGCCTTGGCTACGTCTTCACGAGAACTTGACAATGCCTACACCGGCCGTTTCATGTGTTCAGAGTCAAAGATAGACCTCTGATTGTGTTAGCAGCATCCTCACTGAAGTTCGCAATCTCTTCTATCATGTTGATAAAGTCGCGGAAACGTAGAAGCACAGGCAAATCCAATCCCAAAGAGTAGAGAATCGATACGATCTCTCTTTGAACGATATCAATCTCCTTCTCGAGTCTGCAAATTTCGCCGGCCTTCTTGATCGACTCTTCGATGTTTATGTGAAGGAACCTCACTGCCTCCCTCTGATGTGTTATCTGGTCTATGAATAGCTCGATAAACTTGGTAATCTTGTCCTTTAGGCCTCCATCGGGATTCCAGGATTCGGCCACTGCCGCGAGATGATAACAGGCAATCTCTGCACCATCGATGAGCTTGTCATTATAATTGACCAAGCGTAGTAGGTCCTCCCGCTGCATGAGTGAGTTTGCCTTTGATAGTTCATCCAGGATAGCAAGTTTGAGATCGTCGGCTTTCTCCTCGAGTTCGGTAATCTTCTTCAATTGCTCCGGATCAACTGGCTTGCCCTCTTCAAGCCAATCAATGATAGATCCCCTCACAATCTTGTTTGCGGAAAGCGCGAATCTAAAGTGTTCCTCAAGCATCTGTGTGATTTGTGCCAATTCAGAGCTAATGTATCTATTGTTATCAAGGACCATGCTGCTACATCCTTCTTGGGATGATTGTCGACCTTTGAGCTACCCTTTTAATTCTTTAGTACAAGCCTGGTCTGAGTGGATCGAGTCTATGGAACTCTGGCAGGTCATAGTGGCCGTGATTCAAGGGTTAGTCGAATGGTTGCCAATCAGTAGCGAGGGCCAGGTTGTCTTGTTTGTCTATAACTTTGGCTCTGTCCCCCCTGAGGATTTGGTGACTCTTGCAGTCTGGCTCCACCTCGGAACCGCAATTGCAGTTCTTGCTCGCTATCCCCGGGTCATTATTGACGTGTTGACTTTAAAGGACAGACGCCTCTTCAAACTCCTTCTGATTGCGACCGTCTGCACCGCTGTGATTGCAATACCATTCTATATGTTTCTGAGGAATAGCATTGCCGTTTTCCATGGAGAGATGATGAACATGGTCGTAGGGATTCTACTGTTGGCCACGGCCGTCATCCTCTATTTGCCGACGCGAACCTTAGGGACTGAAGAGTCCAATGATACTGTCAGAGAAGTCGGCAATCAAGAGGCCGTCGCAACAGGACTTCTACAAGGACTGGCTGTTCTTCCGGGACTAAGTAGGTCAGGTGTCACCGTTTCAGCGCTTCTAATGCAGAGAGTTGACAAGGAAACTGCTCTGAGATTCAGTTTCTTATTGAGTGTTCCAGCTGTCTTGGGAATCCTCGCATTCGAGGTACTAATCGGAGGTTCGATACCTGCATCCATGAGCGTAGTAGACCTAGCTCTGGCTGAGGTTATTGTCTTCATCATTGGCCTAGGCTCAATGGAGTTCCTTCTCAGACTGGCGAGGACTATCAGTTTCTGGAAGTTGTGTCTCGTCCTGGCTTGTGTAGCAATTGTGTTCGGTATTCCGGCGTTATTTTGACCGTTTCTGAAACATCATTGCAATGGGAGCGTTTGCCTTGCGCCACTCGGCCAGTTTTCCCGTATAGTCCAGGGGGACCGGATGTCTTCCATGGTTTCCTATGACTATGAAGAGTGTACCGACTCGAGCTTGTTTGAGCAGCACCTTGACCCAGTTGTCAGTCCTTCTCACAATCTTATCCAAGAGAGTTTCAGGTGGAGTTCTGTGTCCATACTGAGCATATAGGCTCTCGAAATCTAAGAAGTGGAGAAACATGAGTTCATTCTTGAAGATGTGTTTCGTTGACTCTACGTAAGTCTGCATGTCATCACGTTTGTGCACAGTATATCCAGGGTCGAATCCGAGGGCGTCCATATCGTCTTCTCTGCAGATCACCTTCACAGACTTTCCAAAATCCCGAATATGGCGTATGAGATGGAAGCTAGGGCTTTGACCGTGGAGGAGCGTCTTCAGAAGTGGGATTGCATATGGGTCGTTGGTTTCGATGAGAGCTAGTGCCTCCATGTTCTTGATTAGCGCCTCTGGCTTGTACACCACAGCCTCAAACAGGCCGAAGTTGTCTATGATAATGATGACGACGCCTGTTGGACTGAACTTCTCAAGAAGTTCTTGATTGGGTGGAGGCAATCCCTCGGGAACCTCAATTCCTAGTAGTCTGATGATTGTTGAGGGGAATTCAAGTGCAGTTGTTCTCACCTGCGGAAAGGACATTCATTTGGCCTCGTAAACGTCATTCTCAGAAGGGAATTCGTGTCAATAAGAGTTCTCGTCCTACGTGTGTATTCTCGCTCCACTGTTTGTCTTGCCATCATCGGCTAGTCTTATGGAAGCATTAATAGAGTCACACGAGCCTGAGCCGCAGAGGTCACATAATGACTGTCAAGGACATCGTGTACAACGACAACATCAAATTCATTCTCTCGGGCGGCAAGGGAGGTGTCGGCAAGACGAGCTGCGCAGGAGCCATGGCAGTCTTGTCAGCTCGGCTAGGACTCAGAACTCTTGTGCTATCAACAGATCCCGCCCATAGTCTCAGTGACAGCTTCGACCAGAATCTCTCAGGGGGAGAGATCGTGCCTATCAAAGGATTTGACAACCTATGGGGCATGGAAATTGACACAGCGAAAGGTATGAAGGAGTTCGAGGACTCCATAGGGTCTGGTGCTGCGGGACCCGAGATGGAGATGGCCTCTCAACTGATGGGAGATATCAGCTCTATGTCTCCGCCTGGGTCGGACGAAGCTATGGCTTTTGGCAAAATGTTGGAGTTTCTGGAGGATAGCTCCTACGATCGCGTGATCTTTGATACAGCGCCTACAGGACACACTCTCAAACTGATGGAACTCCCCGATCTTCTTGACAGCTGGCTAGGAAGGATTCTCACGCTCAGACAGAGATTGAGCTCGATGATGGCGGGAATGAGAGCCATGTTTGGAGGAGGAGAACGTGAGGAAAGCTCTTGGGACATGCTGCAGAATACTAAGGAGAAGATCAAAGCAGCGCGGCTGGAGCTCTCTGATGCTGAGAAGACGCAGTTCGTCATAGTGATGATTCCGGAGGCCATGGCAGTCTTTGAAACTCAGCGACTGCTAGGAAGTCTAAATGCCTGGAATATTCCCGTGGAAACTGTAATTGTAAACCAGCTTGTTCCGGAGAGTCCTGATTGTGTGTTCTGCTCCACACGTCGAAAGATGCAGCAAACCAATCTCGTAGACATAAACGAGCTCTACTCTGATTTGGATCTTATCGAAGTGCCTCTCTTCGATAATGAGATAAGAGGCATTGAAGGCCTTGAGAAGCTAGGGAAAGTCCTGATAGGAGAGTAGCCATTTTGAGATTGGATACCAAGAGGAAACTAGTCACCCTGTTCTTGATCTTCTTGTTCTTAGGGTCAATGCTAACTGCGGTCTACTTGATGTACAGACCCTGATTTGACATCAGGGCTGCAGAGAACTAAGTGCCTTTAACTCGCTTCACGACCGGCGGGCGAATCTTGTAGAGTATTCGGCCTCCACAATAAGGGCATTTCACTCCGGGCAGAGTTCTAAGGCCCTCTGGAGTGACTTCTTTGTGACAACTGTGACAAATGTAGACCATAAGATATCGCCTCACATAGCCCAGCCACACAAGCTGGACCCTGTTGCATCAATCCAGAGAACTGAGCATATGAAGCTTTTCTTGTGGTGGTGTCTAGAGCCTAGTCCTGCATGGTATCAGACACAACATCACCTTCAACGAGTCCGCTGCTCAGGACTCTCCTGACTATGATGTCACGAATTGTACCTGCTGAGAAACCGCCCTTAACTGTGATCAGGGGCCCTTCCTCCAAAGGATAGAACATTGTGTAGCCATGTCGCTCCCAGGAGGGCTCTGCAGCGATTCCACGGACTCTCTTCGTGACATAGTCTTCCTTTCGGGCCCTATTGATTCTGGCAGCCTCTCTTCGAAGGCGAACGCCAGCTGAATCTCCATACTCTGGTTCCGGAAAGTCCGAGAAGGCAGAACCGGGCAGTGCTCTGAATCCGTAGAGGATGATTCTCTGAGCACCAGCCTTAGCGACTGCATGCATGAACTGAATAGAGTCTTGAATCGTTTCAGGGGTTTCTCCAGGCAGACCGTAGATCAGGTATACGAAGGGAGTCATGTCATGCGCGACTGCAGTCTTCACAGCAGTGAGAACGTCTCCAGTGCTTCCGCACTTACCGATTCTCCTCAGGTGTTCATCTGAACCGGTTTCAACACCAATGTTTGGTGATATTCCTTTCATAGATGTTGAGAGCGCAGTGGCAACCTCCTCTGTGAAGAGACAAGCCTTGACGTTTTCCACTGAGATGTGAACGTCACCCTCTTCAAAAGCCTCCAGAACAGCAAGTCTTCTGATCAAGTCTGAGATGGCGTCAATATTCGCTGGCGGCTCGCATGGATTTGTCAAAGGCTCGGTGCCTCGGTAATAGTCCAAGAAGTCTGGAGCTTCTAGCACTATTCTATGCACTCCCAAGTCCAAGAGCTCACGCACTTCTCTTTCAATTGATTCCGGGAAACGACTTCTTGGTGGACCCCATGTACTAGGCACGCTACAGAAGCCGCATCCCGCTGCTATGTTCTCTGGACAATCTTGCCGCTCTTCAGGATCATCAGATTCGCAGTTTTCGCAGTCAGTACACTCGCGACCGTCGGGGAGGGGAATAGTCGTTCTCTTGAAGTTCGAACAACCGCGTAGTACCTCGACATATACCTTGGATGCTTTGTAAGCGTGGTAGTCTACTATCCTCGTTGTGGATGGAACGAATATGGTAGAGATCTC
>JBHLRV010000016.1:0-1573 GCA_048882205.1 Candidatus Thorarchaeota archaeon
TGGCACCGCGCTTCACTTCCTTAGCCCACCTTTCCATCTCTTGTTCTGATTTCGACATCTGTTCCACCACGGATGTGCGATGATTGTTCTTTGTTACGTACCATGTGCATCACATTATACTGTATATCACATAGCACTGTATATGATTTCTATATAAGTATTACTAGGTAGGCAAAGAGAATCCGCAAGTATATCTGAGAGATGTATTGGAAGTCAGTCAGCCAGTCATCAGGTGTTGAGAATGGATAGCGACAGGGTCATTGTTGGTGTAAAGCTGCTCTCTCCAGATGCAAAAGTCCCGAGGCTTGCCAACAAGGGAGATGTGGCATTCGATCTATATTCTGTTGTGGATCATGTCTTGGACCCTGGAGCCAGGTTTGCAGTGCCCACCGGAATCTCAATCGAGATACCTCCGGGCTTCGAGGGGCAGGTAAGGCCAAGAAGTGGGCTTGCGTTGGAACATGGAGTGACCGTTCTCAATGCGCCAGGCACAATTGATAGTGGATATCGTGGGGAAGTCAAGACGATCATGATCAACCACGGTAGTAGGGCCTTCAAGATCACTAAGGGAATGCGAATCTGTCAGCTGGCGATTCGGCCAGCCCCAAAGGCGCTTCTCGAGGTTGTAGAAACTCTTGAGGATTCAGAGCGTGGAGAAGGTGGCTTCGGAAGTACAGGACTCGACTGATATGCCAGTCGTGTCGCAACGTTTTTAATCGTCGGCCTCGGTGATGACAAACTTGAATGGGCCGGTGGTCTAGCCCGGCTATGTGCAGGTCGGAATCACTCCGGTCGGCTAGCAAATACCGCATTGACAGTGCGGTGGTCACGTGTTCAAATCACGTCCGGCCCACCATTCTTCATTAAATCACTCAAAGATACGAGTGAGTATAGTCGTTTCACCACCCCAATCTGGTGGATGTTTTTGAATGGAATTAGGAACACCGTCCTCAAGAGAAATATCCGCTTCCCAACCGGGTGCACCGATGCAAGTAATAACAATACGTCCAAAGTGGAAAAAGCCTGGTTCAATTCGTGAGAACCAAGGATCTTGAACACTTGAGCCGTAACCACCACGAGGACTGTCATAAAAGAGTCTGTCAAGATAGGCCCAATCGCCCACGGGCAAAAGTGTGTTTGAAAACAGAGCATTCACAGTTTGTTCAATGTCAGGATTGATACTACTGCCATTCTCATATGTAACACTAGCTTTCGCATGATTCACCAACAATTCGCAAAATGTCCTACCATTACAATAGAACGGAATCTCAGGAAGGCTCTCAATAGTGAAGATTAAGACTGAGTTGTTCAATTCCAAGAGAGAGTAATCAATGAGTCCTTCATAATATCCAGACGAGGATTCAACGCTGTACGAGAATTGATCGCCTTCTTCAATACCCCAGTAGAGGTTACCCGCATAGCTTACGTTGTGAAAGGCCAGCGCAAGGACCAGTGAACTGACGACCAGAATTGCTGCCACGACTGATCTCCAACGCTCACCTAGCCTCCTTTCTAAAACCATTTTCACTTTTGCGCGGTTTCTGAGAAGCAAGAGAATCACGACAGCTATGAT
>JBHLRV010000016.1:1583-13112 GCA_048882205.1 Candidatus Thorarchaeota archaeon
CAAGCGGAGAGAGAATGAAGAATATCGTGAATACCCATAGGATTCCAACTGTGTAAAGCAGAATTGGGCTGATTGGCATTCCAGCAATTATGATTATACATGCATAGTATACTCTTGCTGCATGTTCGGATCTATTATTCACACTCTTTCAATACATCAATTTTCACTTGACTTTTATTGCAATTGATTAACGGTGCTGTGGTCACGTGTTCAAATCACGTTGGGCCTAGTATCTTCGTGGGACACTATTACTAGGTGCTAGAAGAACATCCCAGCCCGCATCGGGTACCGTTCTCTGAAGGTCTTCATCGCAGACTTATCGAGTGTTTCTTGGATCCTAAGGATTTCGGGACTCAGGGATCGAAGGTCTGGCCTAGTCAGGACGGGGCCACTGAGCAGATGATTGACTGAGCTGCTCCTAATCTCTGAGGGCCTCATCGGGTCCCTCTTGATTAGGTTTCGAAGGTCGAATCTCTCCTCGTTTGAATCTGTGAGTGACTTGATGATCCTCTGGATGTCAACATCAGTAAGAGGTCTGAATCCAAACTCGGGCGTGGAGCGGACCGACTTGACCACTTTGTTAGACTCGCTCATCTCAACACCGGAGCCTACGAACTCGAATGGGTTCAGTGAGATGAGCTTCAGCTGAAAAACAGAGTCAGGCCCTACAACCAGCATCTCGCCTCGAGGAGTGTTCATCACTCTCCAGCCTCTCGGCTGTTTCTCATACCGCTCGAGAATACGAGGAACTATTTCTTCAGCTGGTTCTATCTTGGTCACCTTGATTCAATAATACACTCGCATCTAGACTGATAACAATGTTGCTGAGGGTGTTATCTGTTTAAGAAATGGAAGATGGATATCACGGCCGCATGACCAGGGCTTCTCCAAGTGCCGGTTCCGTTTCTACTGATCCACGGATTAGATTGCCCTTGGATCCAAGAGTCCTCATGATTTCGGTCATGACACGGTCTATCTCCTTTGTCTGCTCCTCCCAGTCCTTGGATGAGTCAAGTAGATCGTTGTAGTCTAGAACATGCTTGAATGTAAGCGCTATTCCGTTTATTCTCACGCCTAGAGCTGTGAGGGTCACCCTTCTCAGGCGTTTCTGATCGTCTAGGAAGGGGCTGTGAAAGTACTCTGGTGAGTAGACTACGACAGCTGCACCTTTCGCCAGCAGCTCAAAGTCTGAGTAATCGTCAATCACTACTGGGGGAAGAAACGCAGGGTTCTCGTTGCTCATCAATCTCAACTCGTTTTCTCGATGCAGGCACCCTCTGCCCCCTTGGTTTCCACTGGAGGCAAGGAACGGCATGCCTTGGGCTAGGCGTCCCGGCCGGCATACGCTATGTATACTTAATTCCTTATAAACATATCTGTTTATTTATTTCATTCGTGTCTCGTTTTATGTAATGTTACTGGAACACGTGTTCCAACAGAATTCAGAATGCTAAAAAGCGCTGACGAGTACCTAGATCAATCGTTGAAGGACTCGCACACCTTCCGTAGTCTCTTGATGTGCTGTGTTTTGATATACGCAAAATACTCGAACAGAGCACTCACGACTTCGGACTTGGCCCGAGCCGCTATTGAGAGATAGAAGCCATACGCTTTGAGGCTGCGTTCGAGAGTTTCGTTGCAGATTGCCCATCTCTGAAACTGCAGACTTGCCGCAAATGGTGACGCAAACTCAAAGGGGTCCTCATTAGGTTCCTCCCAAGACGCTTTGATCTCTTTGCTACCTGCTACCGCCTCAATTACTCCCGCAACCATCATGTGTTCAATCTTCTCGATTAGTTCTTCCTCGGACTCCTCAAGAACCAGTAGAAGCGCCCTCGCCTCCGGAATGCGGGTCTGATCCAAAGCTTGCTGGTAGTACTCCAAGTCGTTTAGTGCGGTGGCCAAGGCAAGGTTTAGCATATGCCGAACAGGATCCTTTCTCTCGCTCATTCCCCGTTTTTAGGCGCACATTCCAGAAGAAATCAGTTTCTGTTCTATTCATTCTCGTCCTAATGAGAGAGACTGGCTGAGCTGGAGCACCTACTCCTTCTCTTGATACTTCTGCGGGTCAGCAAGGTATGAGGTGATGAGTTCGAATTCTTCTTGTACCATCAAGTCCTTGACCATGGGTAGCCCTTCTTCTACGAGGTCGATCAAAGAATGTAGTTTGAGGTTGAATTCGCGTGCGCGTTCCTTAGCCCCCTGCTGCCGATCGACAACAACTGCTATGTGGTCGCATTTGACGTTTCTGACGTTTCGCCGCTCAATCTCAGCCAAAATCTGTGCACGTGCCACTAGCTTGCTCTCCATTCTGGTCACTAAATCGTCTACAATGCACAACACATCACCGTCGTCTATGATGCCCTCCAACATTGAGTGTTGTCCATATTCATGGATTGCTCTTTGGAGTTCATCCTCCGTCCTGGCTCCGACCATCTTGCGCGTGTGGCAAGCGGGAAGTTTGGACTCAAGTGCGATGGCTGTCGCGATCGGTACACCGGCGAAAGCTACTCCGATGACTTTGTTGACCTCAGGTGCTTCCTCTTTCAACAACATAGACATCGCTTTGCCGACTTTTGAGAGGGTTTCAGGAAAGGAGCTTAGATGTCGGAGTTGAATGTAGAAGGGACTCCATAACCCTGAGATGAGCGTCCAACCCTCGCTCCTATCACGTGTAGAAGTAAGTAGCATTCGGCTCTGATAGATCTCACTCATTATCTGTTTCTTGAGACTCGCAATGTCTTCAGACATCTGGCACACCTATCGCCTTTGTCAATGCATTCTTAATACTGCTACCAGTTATGAGTTGTGGATGATTGAATACTCAGAAGGATTGTGGTCCTATTGAGTTTCGGTGATTTGTCACAATGGCTCATTGACAATGCAGGGCCAGCAATCCGTTTTCGAACACTGGTCGAGCTTGTCGAAGAGCAGAATGTGGAGAAGGTCAGCAAGGCCCTTGGCGACTTCCTTGCGAGCAGCTCTGTAAACACCTGGTTGGAGCGACTACATCCGAGATTTGAGATGAAGGAGTTACATTCCAGCAGTCCTGAGGCCTTTGAGAATGTAATGGGGAAGCTTGGACAGCTCGGGATGCGTGCGGGATTACAGCCGTTTGATGGCATGACTCTTCCATTCAGAGTCTGGCTGTCGGAGGGCATTGAGCCAGGAGTTGGACACCCATTTAGGCTCTTTCTGAGAACAATCGTCGCCTCATTCTTGGCCTATACTGGCTACCACGATACAAAGCCCGTCCACGATGTGTTGGTCAAGCGATTGAACTTGATCTACTCCCTTGCAGAGAACCCGAATCTTGAGGAGGTCTACATAGACGAGAGCGAGTTCTCAATTCCAGAGTCCATGAAGCACCACAAGCTCGTCAATCCTGAGTTATACTTCGGTCAGAAGCTAACTCTTCCTTGGGTGCACGATCTTCGCGCCTTTGCCAGTTCCAAGGAGATACAGCAGAATCTGGAACTGAGGGACAAGGTCGAGAGGATTGCAGAGCTAGTATTGAGTCCAGAGTATCAGCAACTTCAGCCCGGTTATGGCTTGATGAAACATGGTAGCAGATACTATGTGATTGGATGGAGCGTTCACCTTCCGAACTACTTTGTATCGCCTCAAGAAGAAACCAAACCAGACTTCTTGCTTGCTCTAGAGATGATGGCACCCTTCGAAGCCACGAAACAAAGTGAATGGTTCACACATGCAATAGACTTCTTAGAGTCACATCGTACCAGTCGTGACACGTATTTGTTCCCTAAGTCTTGGATGGCGGAGAAGAAGACCGGATACTGGACTAACGGTGCCTATATGGCTCTAGAAGAAGATCGACGACGAGATCTTGCAATTGAATGCGAGTCGACGTTTAGGATGCTCAAGATCAAGCAGCTGGCTGGGTTTCTTTGACCGGTGCTGGAGAGGCAATTCGCTGGGACCCTCTAAAGAGCATTGCTAAGACTCGGTTTCTTGTGATGACATACTTGGTCAACAAGAATGCAGTAGAGATGCCGAGCACAAAGCGCAGAACCCAAGAAACGACAAGAAAGCCCGGGTCAGTAGACGGCCACCCTAAGGCAAGGAAGATGGGTGGAACCAGATAGAATGCCGCGGGATGAATCTCGTAGACCTCCTGAGAGTTCTTGCCGAGTGCCAGGGCGACTCTCTTGAGAGATGTGACATAAAGCAATGCACTCGAAGCTGAGAAGGTCAGGACTGTTCCGATTGTTCCGGCAATCAGATAGAACCAGACACTCGCACCGAAGTTGTCAACGGCAATGTCTGTGAACCCGTTGATACTGGAAACCAGCACCAACGATACCGACAAGAGAACGAAAAGCATGAAGTCACGTACTGCTGATGAAGAGAGCCATGGTCCCATTCCTTTGTAGTGCCGCATCATGTTTCCAAACAAAACGAATGTCGCAGCGAGTAGTACACCACCCAAACGCCAGGGCACTAAGGCGGGTGCAAAGATGGCTTGAACGATGATGGCCAATACCGGGAACACTGCGGCAAGTATCCATCTAGAAGCAACAGAGAAATTCTGCATGATTCTGTCCGCAACCACAAACACCATCAACCCGAAGTAGAGGACCGGCAAGAACCACAGATGTGATGCAGATAGTGGCGGACCATTCCCATATACGAACCAGAAGACGAGTTCTCCGGGAGTCAGGTATGTGTCAATGTTAGGAGATAGAGGTACAAACAACACCATGACTATGGCGTAGAGGAAGAAATATGGAATGAGAAACTGTAGTCCGCGTGATAATGCAAAGCTCCGAAGATTGTTTCTGTGCCGTTCGTTGTTGTAGGTGAAACCCGCCAACACGAAGAAGAGCGGAATCGTGAAGCTGCTCAGATGCTGGGTTATTGGATTGACGGTAGGTATGATGGAATGGACCAGAATGACAGATGTTACTCCTACTCCTTTTGCGGCCTCAATCCAGTCCAGTCTTGATGCTGTCGGGGCTCCTTCGGACATCCTGTCATCCACCCTACATATCGAGGTCTGGCGCACCATGTCAATGGTCGTATTCTTCTGCTTTCCCTTGGTAAGCTTTTTAACACTCACGACTAGGGTCAGTGAGACTGCGCTCGTTGTCTAGGGGCTATGATGGATCCCTGCCAATGCGCGGGGGCTTGTCCTTCGGAACCGTAGAACGGATCCGGCCCGGATTCGAATCCCGGCGAGCGCACCATCTTCCTATTTATGTTCATTAGGTCTACTCGAAACTCTCCAGAATCCGAGCTGATTCTTGGTCTTTAGGATCAGTTTCAATCGCTCTACTCAAGGCTTCCCGTGCCTCCTGAACGCGGTTCTGTTTCAGGAGGGCAATTCCAAGGTTACACCAAGCAGCTGTGAGAAACGGGTCAATTCTGATAGCCATTCGCAGTGTGGTTTCCGCTTCCTCATATTTGCTTTGAGCAAGCATGCATTGACCTAGGGTGTGAAGAAAGCCAGCATGTTTGGGAGACTCTTTTGCTAGTTTCCTATACTTGGCTTCAGCTTTGGGCATGCTTCCCAAGCCACTCAACGAGATAGTGAACAATTGCCTAGCCCTTCGGTCAATTCGACTCAGTTCTGCTCGTTTAGTCGAGAGATCTATTAGACCAATCTCCTCAAGTTTCACTCCAAGATTATTGATGGCAAAGTCAGTATATGGCTCGATGGTTGTTGCATTCTCATATGCATTGAGTGCTTCGTCCAATCTATCTTGGATAAGCAAGACAACTCCTAGTTTGACCCACACTACATAGCCCCGCTTGTTGAATTGAAGGGCCTTCTGATAACTATGAATAGATTCTTCATATTTCCGAACACGTTGTTGAAAATCACCCAACCTCTCCCACCGAAATGAATCATCAGGATGGATTCTCACTCCTTCTGCATAGGCTTCCTCTGCAGATTCTTCAAGACCCAGCTCAACAGAGAGCTCAGCGATATTGTTCCATGACGATACGTCATCTGGTTCTCTTGAAACAGCTTCACGAAAGCATTCTATTGCCTCAATCTTTAGCCCTTCTGACATCAAGAAGAAACCTAGTTGCCTCAGGGCGTCGGGACTCGCTTCATTAGTCCAAGCGGCCTCTCTTAGCATGGCTTTGGCGGCCTCTCCCCTTCCGCGATTGTGAAGGAATATAGCATAAGAGGTCAAACCAGCCTCAAATTCCGGATACTCAGATGTCAGTTCGAGATATGTGTCTTCAGCTGCCTTGTAGTTTCCTTTCTGTTCAAACTCAATAGATTTGGACAAGAGTCTGAATGCTCTTTCTTTTCGTGCCCAATTTCGAAGCCTACGCAATATCTAATCTCCTGGTGATGGTGTTGGATGAATAACATATAGACAATCGCCGTCGAGTCGTGATGCAGGGGTTCCAAGTCTATGACTGGGTTCGAATCCCCGGGGGCGCATTAATTCCTATTGACTGGTCTATATGCATGAAAACACGTAAATCTTGAGTGATTGAAGTCACATTCATGAATGCTCCTCTTCTCTCTACAGCCGTTCGTGTCTGGTTGATTGAAACGCTTTTTTCAATCTTCAATTTCTTCGTTCTCATGAATCTCGTCTACGAGCCAGCATGGGGTGAACTGATAGCACACCAAATGGGGATGGCAACTAGGATTGTGGTTATCTCTGCCTTCGCATATCTATTGCTTCGATACGTCAAGGAATATGAAACAGGGGACCTTGTTCAGGTGGGATTGCTGTGGCTGGGGCTAGAGCTATTGTTCGAATGGGGTGGCAGTCTTTTGATTGGGCGTTCTGTCGAAGAGATCCTTATCGGATGGAACATCTTTGCAGGCTACATCTGGCCCTATGTACTACTCACTTATCTCTTGTCCAACCTTGTCATAGGTATAGCTTTTCAGCCAGGAAAGGAAACCAGAGGGGCGTAGTTCGTAGGACTGGAATTGACGATAGCTGAGAGTGAACTACCAACGTTGTCGAATTCCGCCGAGGGCACCATCCTTCTTTCTAGACCAGGCCTGTATTCCCACTTTGTACATCCTCAGACGCTGTCAGCTTTCACAGTCTACGAATCCGGAGCATAGAGGACGTACTCACAAGAGAGCAGTAATAAGAGACTGAAATCCATGCGATTCTAAGAAGATACGCGATGACATTTCGATATTCTGAAAGAGTGGGATACACTATTTTCATTTTGAACCTGCTTGCTCCATTTACCGCAATGATTCAGCCACTCCCCTCGGATGAAGTCATTGTCGTTGTATCTGCGCCATTGTGGCAGTACAGATGGTACAGTGCATATCCTCCCTCGTTCGCGCTTTCTCCATTCGGCTTACTTTTCTTCCCGTACTATGGGCCAATCGTATATGTTGCATGGTTGGCCTATAACACATCAAGAAAGCAGCATCTTGAGCCTCGTCAGTATGCCTGGAGGATAGTAGCAGCATTGGCCATTCAGATAGCATTGATCATAGTCATCCCACCCTCTAGCGGAGACCCCCAACCTGTAAACCTTCCACTGCCCATTGTTGGTGTCCTGGCACTTTTTTTGACTAGATTCACTGTGAAAGAGCTTGCAGGTCCATGGGAAGTGCAAGAGGCGTCGGATTCCTAGTCTATTCCAGTTTCCATACACCAATTCTTGCAGTCCCTGCAGAAGCAATCGACTGACCGTCCGGACTCCAAGCGACGTCAAGTGCGGGGCCCTCTAGCCCTGTAAGAGTCGCAATCTCCTGCTTATCGCTCCACAGTCGTACTGTTGAATCAAATGACGAAGATGCCAGTATGTCCCGCTGTGGCCTCCATCCTAGTTGGTAGATGCTACTAGTATGTCCCTTTAGGACTGCTATTGAAGCCCCTTCACGGTCCCACAGTCTGATATCTGCGTCTTTGAAACCGCCTCCGGAGGCTAGGACTGCTCCATCAGGACTCCAAGCGAGACCGAAGACGCGGTCTTTGTGTCCTTCTAGGATAGCATATTCTTTGCCGCTATCCCAGAGACGAACGTCGTGATCATATGCGCTTGAAGCCAGCAGCCGGGAATCAGTTTCCGGATGCCAAGTCACTCTTGCCAAGGCTTTCCTGTGACCCTCTAGAACGGCTTCGACAGTCCCATCTCGATTCCAGAGCCTGATTGTCGAGTCTGCTGAGCCTGATGCCAATATCTCACTATTGGAACTCCAAGATAGACTTGTGACAGCACCGGTGTGTCCTGTCATTACGTTCAGCGGCTCTTCACCTCTCCAAAGCAAGACTGACTTGTCCCCAGAGCAGGACGCTAGCACCTCAGAATCGGGGCTCCATGCCACTTGGTAGACAGGCCCTTTGTGTTTCTTCAGGATTGCCTCTTCCCCGTCTTGCTTCCAGAGGATAATCGTGTTGTCCCTAGCCCCCGCTGCGAGAGTTTCTCCATTTGGACTCCAGTCGAGGGATGATACAGCTTTGGAATGCTTTCCCAAGACAGTGGTCAGACTTCCAGATTCGTACAGTTGCACTATACCGTTGGATAGACCAACTGCAAGTACACCCCTTGGAGACCAGCATAACATCGCAGTTTCTTCTTTGCCCAGTTCGATGAAATCGCTCTCAAAGTCCATCCGACCGCTCCCTTGCCGACAGCAGTTGTACGAGTCTTCATTAAGATGGATTATCAGTCTATGCCAATGTCAGTAGAATAGAAAGAGAATCTATTCAGTGTCAGTTGGCACCAGCCATGATTCGTAATATGGTTCATATGGATGCAAGATAAAAGCCAGCCAATTGGGCTCGCAGACAATGCCAAGGAGATACGAGGCTTGAAACGTGTGCTCTTCCTTTGCACTGGCAACTCGGCCCGGAGTCAGATGTCCGAGGCACTCCTCAGACTGCTCGGCGGTGATGACTATGAGGTCTACAGTGCAGGTACTCATCCGGGTAGGGAGGTTAATCCATTTGTCATCAATGTCTTGAAACAACGAGGTGCGGATGCGAGTAGACTCCACACAAAGAGCATTGACAGATTCGAAGGCGAAGAGTTTGACCTCGTTGTGACAGTCTGCGACGCCGCCAAGAGAGAGTGTCCCGTCTTCCCAGGTGCAAAGGTCATGGATCACTGGTCACTTGAAGATCCCGCGGCGTTTGAAGGTACATATGAAGAGATACTAGTCAAGTTCAGAGAGACCAGAGATGACATAGAACATAGAATTAAGGAATACCTACTGAGAGGAAGACTGTACAATGATCCATTGGGTTCGCTTCGTCTCTAATCATAGCTGAAATGATTCTTGTCTAAGATGACTCCTCAACCCAGGCAAACTTCCTCTGCAAGGTTTTTGGATAGACCTTCCGCCAGGGATACTCAACCTTTCGGCACCACTTGTAGACTACCTTCGGATGAACATACGACTTGAGAGATGTGCCCAGATTCCAGGTGCGGCAGTCCCTAGCCAGTGCAAAGTCCGTTTCTATCTTCGCCTTGGCAAGCTTCGCCTTCCTGACACGCTCCATAGCAGTCTTCGCAGTCTGCTCACCTCGAGTGACTCGGGCAGCTGACTTCTCCTTGAGCTCTACAAGTGACTGCTGTTTCTTCTCTAACGATGCCCGACTCTTGTTGTATCTCTCCCTCGCAGCAGCTAGACCACTCTCGGCCTTGTCCAGACGTTCTCTAGTTAGTTCAATACGAGCTTGTGCATCTTCCATACGTTGTTTCTTGGTAGTCTTACCCCTACGCCTGCGCGTACGGGTTCGTCGCTTCTTGTCCCGCGCTTTGTCCCAAGTGGTCTTTGCAGTGTTGCGTTTCTCACGCCAAGTTGCGACTGATTGTTTGTTCTTCTCCACAATCTCCTTCTGTCTTGAAACAGTTGCCTGACGTCTTTGGAGTGTGTCCTTCTCTTTCTTCTTGATTGCCCGAAGTCGTTTCTTCTTCTCCCTGAGAACAGATTTCGCCCTCTTGATTCGTTCCTCCGCCCTCCTGACTCTCTCACGGTAACGCTCAGTGGTACTAGACCAGCCCTTTGGTGCCTGCTTGGTATGGTTCATCACCTTTGCCACTTCGAGGTTTGCCCTCTTGACCGCCTCCTTCTTGAGAAAGTCCGGGTCAGTGCGCCTTGTCTTTCTCTTTGCGAGCTCATCCCGCATTGTAAACGTGGCATGGAAGGTTCTGAAGACCTTCGCGGTCAGGTTCTTATCAACCTCGCTCAAGAAACGGTTGACGTGGCTACTCCCTATGCCTGGGAAGATCTGTGCTGGCTTCTTGGAATCAACGCGGGTTCTTCTGCCCTTCCTTGATTCGTAGGACTCAACCCTTTCGAGTGCGTTCTCGTAGAGCTCGTGGAGTGTGTCGTACACTTTTGGTGGCAATTCAATCTCCTTATGCCATGCAACACTGTCCTTGCCCAGGAAGTCGAAGCCAACTAATCCATTCCTGAACGTCAGATGCTCTGCCCTTAGAGTGGTTGCACCGACTGTGTCAGCCTCATCTGGGTCCTTCTCATCACCCACCCTGAGGTTTAGCATGTCTATCAGGTAACATGCTGTTGCAAGCATCCTCCTTCTCGGCTTCTCGGAATGAATGCCTTCCATTATGTGGGCCCGGATATCATCTAGGTTCTTGGCCACCTTCATGGCGGAGTCAAACTTCGCAGCCTCGCGCGCCTGTTTGATGGGAGTGCTATCATGCAGCCAGATGTACTTCGTACTGTTGGTGAGCTTATCAGTCCATTTGGCAATCCACATACTATCAGGGGCCCATTCAATCTTGGCCCAGTTCCCCTCCGGTATCTCGGCATCGGGGCTCAGATTCAACGTGATATCTCTCTCTCTGGCACCTTGCTTCCATCGACCTCTAAGAGGGTGCTCTCCACGACCCATGAAAATTCCAGACGGCTCTGTCTGATAGTTGCCAAGTTCCATTCGTTCCCTATCGACAAACGCGTAACCAAATTCCTCCTTCAGGCGTTCGCGTTCAGCCTTTCTCGCCTCTCTTGCCGCTTTCTTCTCCTCCTTGGTCATAGCTTCCTTGGCATCTCTCTCTTGTTCAACGAAACGTAGCACTGAGGAGAAGTCGACTTCCTCCAGATTCAGTCTAGGTCTGACCTTGAGCGCTCGGCTGAAATCAGTCATGAAGTTCTCTATGAAGACAGGATCCTCAACATATGGAGTTGCCAGTTTTCTCACCCAAGCAACAGCCATCTCTTCTTGAAGCTGGTTGAGGATTGTTCGTTCACCCCGGACAACTATCTCGAAGCCATACGGTTCTGGGGGTTTCAGGACGATGATGCCGTTGTGTTCTAAGTACTCCATCTGAATGCCTCTTCATTTGGCAGATTGGAAACAGGAGACAAGCCACTCTTTGCGATTCTTGCAGCCCGGTGTCGAGTGCGGGATTGAGCCAACAAAAGGCTTGTGTTGAAGGAGTCCGCCTCAGCGATTAGTTTAAATCGACACCAGTTTGTTTGCGCCTTTGAGCCTAAGGCCTTTGCTCGCTTCAATTATGCGGCCATAGTCTAGGGGTTATGATCCGAGCCTTCCAAGCTCGTAACCCGGGTTCGAATCCCGGTGGCCGCACCAT
>JBHLRV010000017.1:0-13028 GCA_048882205.1 Candidatus Thorarchaeota archaeon
TTGGCAATGGCGATTGCATTGACTGGCAACAGCCACCATCCATGCGGATTGCCTTCATGGTCTTGCTGAGCAATATGGAAGGCTCCGCCTTCTGCATGTTGACCTGGCATCTCTGACAGCCTTGCACCATAGTCTTCATAGTTCTCGAGTGCTGATAGATCATCCATCGTAATGTAGGGAGTGCTGACCTGAGAAATTAGGTCCGTTTCCCAAGGAAAGTGGCCTGTAAGGACAAGTAGATCTGCTGCCTGAGCGTCAGTCACTGCCTGCGGAGGGAGTGTTGCTGCATGCGGCTCAATCCCCTCAGGCAACAGTATGGACAATTCAACATGAATCCCTCCTACCTCCTCAACTAGACCGGCGAGTGGCTCGATTGATGCGGCTACCTTGATAGGCGATGCGGCTTGAGCTGGTGTGACTGGAATCACCGCGACCAGGCTAATAGAGCAAAGCAGCACCAAGAGTGAATACCTGCTACTTCTCATCCTTTCACCTTCTGAGATTGCCCCATTTGTCCAAAATGAACAGGACACTCCCTAGGACTCAAGCGTAGATTATTATTCCTATTTATCAAGCTCATTTCCCAACAATATGGTGCAAGAAACAATGAAGCCCGATAAGAAGGTGACGTGATGACAACCGAGTCCCTAATCAGCGCACAGGATTTGGCCGTTAGATATCCAAACGGCGAGATCGCACTTCATCATGTGACATTCGAGGTGAGCTCTCCCTCGTTCATGGCAATAATCGGTCCGAACGGGTCTGGAAAGAGCACCCTCATCAAGACCACTTTGGGGCTCATGAAGCCAATCAGAGGAGCCATACAACTTCTGGGCTTCGATTCCAGCACGCAACAGTCACAAATCAGACGTCTTGTCCGATATGTCCCTCAACGTGACAGAATCGAACTCAACGTGCCTATGAAGGTCAAAGACATAGTGCTTATGGGGCGACTGGTCAAGAAGGCACCTCCACGGATCGCTTCGAGCAAAGACAAGACAATCGCCAAGAATGCGTTGAGTCAGGTGGCTTTGAAAGACTATTGGGACAAACCGTTTCCAGAGCTTTCAGGCGGCCAGAGGCAGAGAGTCCTCGTTGCCCGGGCCCTGGCCGGTGAGGGTCCTGTCCTAATGCTGGATGAGCCATTGTCAGGAACCGATTCAGAGAGCCAAGATCTGATCGTTGATGCACTTGGGGAGTATCACCACGAGAATGATGTCAGCATCATCATGGTCACTCACGACCTAAACCCAATTCATACCCTTGTCCGTGACGTTCTAATGTTGAAGAACACTGTCGTCGGAGTCGGCACGCCATGCGACGTAATGGACTGGGAGCTCGTAAAAGCACTCTATGGTCCGACTGCGAAGATTGTAGAGCACTCAGGACATAGATATTGTGTGACTAGAGACTCTGGAGTTGATCGACATGATTGACATTCTTCTACTCATAATGAGCAGCCCCTTTCTGCAGCGAGCACTTGTCGGAGTGCTCATGATTGCAATCGTAGCTTCAACCAGCGGGAGCTTTTTGGTCTTCAGAGGTCTCTCGTTCATGACATCAGGTGTTGCCCACGCCGCATTGGGAGGTGCGGCACTCGGTCTATTCCTGCAAGCGTCAAACATTGCCCCGTGGTTTGACCCAATGCTTGGTGCTCTCTTATTCAGTGTCTTTGTGGCTCTTGTCACTGGGTATGCAGGCGAAACAGGCATTGGTGAGAAGATGGAGGTAGCAGTTGGTGTTTCGTTTGCTCTATCCATGAGCTTGGCTGTGTTCTTGATGTACTATATCCCGCCAATTGAAGTCCCAAGCATCTGGGGTTATCTGGTGGGTGACCTCCTCCTGCTCAACAATCTTGACATCATAATGCTGGCCGGAACGGCACTCATTCTCCTTATTGTGACAATTCTCTTCAACAAGGAGTTTGTGTACGTGAGTCTTGATATTGAGGGCTCGACGGCACAAGGTCTGAACGCCAGGGCATATCACTACCTCATGCTTATCACATCAGCTCTTGCCATTGCGTTGGCAACCAAGGCAGTGGGTGCTATACTAGTCTATGCAATCCTGGTAGCGCCTGCAGCAGCATCCAACGAAGTACTTCGTTCTGTCAGGGGTGTAATGGTTGCAGTGTTCATAATAGCAATCTTTTCTCAATTGATTGGAATTGCCATCTCACTGTCAGTTAGAGCTTCTCCAAGCGCGATTGCAGGGATTCTGGCAGCTCTCTCATACATAGTGGCTCTTCAGATTAGAAAGATGCGCGATCGAGTTCATGTAGATGAGGCCTTAGAGGAACTCCTTCAAGAAGACGTGGATCACCTGCTTGTGGGAACGACACAAGAACATGTCCACAATCACGATGAGTAGGATTTGTCCGATCTTAGAATGGGTCGACCATTCACGTGGTGCTCGAAAGAAGTCCTTATTGAACCACAGATGAGCATACTCCACCGGCAGGATTAACAGGGCACGCAACGTCGATTGTCCGCCCATTGTTCTGCCTCGAGGAGATGATGGCCAGTGTCGAAGAGGATCTACACACGAAAGGGGGACAAAGGCAAGACAGGTCTCTTGTCCGGGGGGAGGATTGAGAAGATTGACCCCCGGGTTGAGGCCTACGGTACTGTTGATGAACTGATTTCAACCCTTGGTGTGGCCAAGGCATATGCTTCATCCATGATTGGTGAGCACATTCATTCAATCCAACAGGTTCTCTTCTACGTGGCCGCCGAACTTGCCACTGATAGGGATAGTCCTGGTTACGATGAGAGTGAACTTGGGACACTTCGGAGAGTAGGTGCCGGAGATGTCATGGACATTGAGCACCTCGCTGACGCGCTTTCTGAAGTGCTACCGCCCATATCGAACTTCATTATCCCTGGCGGAAGCCCAGGAGCTGCCTTTCTCCACCAAGCAAGAACAGTCTGCCGCAGAGCTGAAAGGCGTGTCATTGCCTTCTCAAAGCTCCATGCTGTGAATCCTGAGATCACGAAATATCTGAACAGACTGTCAGATCTTTTCTTCGTGATGGCGAGATACTCGAACTTGCAAAACGGGGATGGGGATGACCTGATATCTCGAGAGGGAGTGACAAAACAGACAAGGGATTCGCAGTGAGAGGAACTCGAAACACGAATCCTAGTCCAACAGAGTCATATGTTTGCTGTCTATAGACTGGGAATAGTTCCTTTCTCGGAAGTTCGTGCGATGCGATACGAATGTATCAAAGCCAAGTCGCTTCTCTCGAAGAAGATGGAGGCTGAGAGTTGGTTCCATATCAATAGGTCGATGAACGCATATCGCGGGTGTGAGCACGGCTGCGTCTATTGTGATGGCATGTCTGAGGGTTATCATGTCGAGAGCTTCCTGACACACATTCGAATCAAGGAAAATGCACCTGAGGTTCTCAGAAGGGAGTTGAAGAAGGAAGGATTCGTTTCACAGAGCGAGTTAGAGACTGAAACCCTTTGGGCCTACTTGGATGAGGACGATGCCACGAGGATTGCTGAGAAGACTCCTCGGAAACAGATCATTGGGGCAAGTGGAGGGGTCAGTGACGCCTATCAACCTGCTGAAGGGGAGCACAAGGTCACGCGGAGGGTACTGGAAACCCTTCTTGACTTTGGCCTGCCTGTGTATATCCAAACCAAGTCAGACCTTGTCCTCAGAGATCTCGACCTCTTGAAGGAGATTCACGAGAGGGCATTTGCCAATGTTGTCTTTACCATTACATTGCATGATGAGGAAACACAGAAGATACTTGAGCCGAGGTCATCTACCACTGCAGAACGCTTTGACGCATTGAAAGAGATTAGAAACGCAGGACTTTACGGTGGCGTGATGGCGACGCCCACAATCCCTGGCATTGGCGACAATGTTGAAAACATGGAACGTCTAGCTGAGAGGGCAAAGCGTTCTCGAGCCGAGTTCATTGTCTGGGGTGGGTTGACATTGAAGCCCGGACGCCAGAAGGATTACTTCTTGAACGTGGTAAGACGGAAGTTCCCTGGGAAGCTCAAACTCATGGAGAGAATCTACGAGAACAATCATCCCTATGGTCACCCAATCCACAATCGTCTACCTGTGAGAGTAATGACTCTAGGATACGGTATATGTCGGAAATTGGGTATATCTGACCTATCTGTGCGACACCGAGTTCCTCAGGAACACGAAGTCAACAACAAGGTACTGGGCGTCATTCTGGACATTATGTTTCGCATGAGGTACAGTCTTGGAAGAGCTTGGAGCGAAACAGACAATTTCAATGAGCTAGCCACGCGACTTGAGCGCGGAGTGGACAACCTCGAGGAATTGAGGGAAAGCGGTGAGCTTTCGGAGCGCCTTCAACTAACGACACAGATGACTGAGATAGTAGAAGAGATAATGGATCGAGGAACGTGTGGTGTTCTCGAGAGTCTGGAGTCTGACCTTGACAAATTGTCCACCAGAGTCTTTGAGCAGGTCTGAAATCCACTTCAATTGCGTAACTAGAGGAAGAACGCATCAGGTATTTGGGGTATCTCACTGCCATTACTGAACCCTTTTATTAGAGAATAAACTATCGTTACTCTATCCGGTTTGAGAGGCAGGAAAAATGGGACAAGTTCGGCTAATTGAGGAAGTGTTGAAGAGCAAGCCCACATTGGAAGGGGCCGGGGTCCGCCTCAAGCGTGCTTTGGGCTTCTACCAAGTGCCGATGTTCGACCCCTTCCTTCTGCTCGACGACTTTCACTCGGACAACCCAGACGACTACATTGCAGGATTTCCATGGCATCCGCACAGAGGGATCGAAACCATAACATACATGCTTCATGGCGAAGTCCGACACGGCGATAGTCTTGGCAATTCTGGAGTCATTGGGTCGGGCGATGTTCAGTGGATGACCGCTGGGAGTGGCATAATCCATGAGGAGATGCCCGAGCGTCAGAATGGTCTTCTTTGGGGCTTCCAGCTCTGGGCGAACCTGCCGGCCTCTCACAAGATGATGGATCCGAGATATCGCGATGTGCAAGCAGAAACCATTCCCGAGGTAGCTATTGGAGAGGCCGCTAGGGTCAGGATAATCTGTGGCGAGGTGGAGGGAGCCAAGGGACCAGTACAAGACATCGTTACAGATCCTGAATACCTCGATGTCACTGTTAATCCTCACTCAGAGTTCAGACACTCAGTGAAGCCGGGGCATACCGTATTTGCGTATGTCATCACCGGAACTGGTTACTTCGACACTGATAAGACAGAAACCTATGGTGCCGAGAGGGTCATACTCTATGGAGATGGAGATGAGATTGTCATTTCCAACGACCACGAACCTCTTCGATTCCTACTCATATCTGGAAAGCCCATTGGTGAGCCAGTGGCATGGAGAGGGCCGATAGTCATGAATACTCAAGAAGAGTTGCACGTAGCCTTCGAAGAGTACAGAAATGGAACCTTCATCAAGAAGAAATGATCATATTTACTCCTCATACCTGACTGGAGCCTGTCACTCGAAATGACGGCACTTTCACGGGTGGGAAGATCGCACTACTATTTCTGAGATCAGGATACTTGCCAATCATATCTATCTCTGAAAGGACTCGAGGAATAGCATCAGTGAATCTCAATGTTCCAACAGGATTCTTAATCTCCCCTTTCTCGACGAGCCATGTTCCATCGCGAGTCAAACCTGTAAGCATCCCTTTGGTGGGGTCCACCGGGTTTGTATAGTGAAAATGGGTGATCAAGATGCCTTTCTTGGCATCAGCTATCATCTCATCCAGCGATGAATTGCCGTCCAGTGTGATCAAATGACCCGCAAAAGGCGCAGAAGCCCCTCTCATCTTTGTGTTGTGACCGGTACTCACCTCGTCATCCTTCCCAGCAGTATAGCTGTCATAGACCAGATTCTTCACGACTCCACTGTCGACAAGGTTCAGCTTTGACTTGGGGTACCCCTCATCGTCGAACAGCTGCGGCACAGGGAATCGGTTATCGAGGGCATCGTCCCATAGAGTCAGCTTCTCGGAGAACAGTCTTTCGCCAATGCGGTCTCTGAGGAAACTGCGATACTCCTGATATGCAAGAGCACTGAAACCAATCCAAATCATAAACAGTCCAAGTTCTGCAAACGATGCCGGTTCAAGAATCGCTTCATATTCTCCGGGTTTGAGTGCCTTGACTCCAAAGCTGCTAGCAGCCTTGCCAGCCGCGGTTTCAGCCACCTTCACAATATTCAGATTCCGAATGTCCCTCTGGTTGTTTTCTGCCCAGCCGGCAGATTCGTCAACACCGTCCTTGCCCAATATTGTGAGATTCACATTAGAGCTAGTACTTGCCTGATACGCCTCCACTCCCAGCGAA
The DNA here is from genome assembly GCA_048882205.1 of Candidatus Thorarchaeota archaeon. Lineage (GTDB taxonomy): Archaea > Asgardarchaeota > Thorarchaeia > Thorarchaeales > Thorarchaeaceae > SMTZ1-83. The sequence continues at coordinate 6,343 of JBHLRV010000017.1, forward strand.
TTCGCGATCACGGTTTCTGCGAGGAAGTTCGAAATTGCGCCGGCTACAGTGGAGATGCGCTTGTCCACCTCGTGAGCAGTCTGAATGGCCGTCATTCCGAACTCTGCCCGCTCCTCAGGAGTAGCCTCAGCCGTTGTCTGGCAAACAAGATTCTCCCTCGTCAGAGAAGATGAGTACGGTTTTGGCGATGGGAGCGATTTGAAGTCCTTGTCTTCTGGAGCAACGCGAGCCATCTTGACCGCCGATTCAACAGCCTCTATGATGGATTCGTCATCAAGAGCTTCAATGCTAACGGATCCCTTGCGTTTCTCAAGATAGAGCAAGACTCTGGCTTGTGCACGATTCTCTGCCACGTTCTGGTCGATAATGCTATTTGCCAGGCGAGTGAGTGCCATTCTTGCTAGACTGATTCTGACCTCGGTCTGACTTACTCCCATAGCCTCCGCCCTCCTGAGTGCAATGCTCGCTTTCTCCAAAAGCATTTCCTTCTGGAAGTCCATTCTAGTCAACCCCCTCCTTCATGATTCCAATCCTCACATTTCTGAATCTGGCTGTGCCGCATCCGTGTCCGACATACATGATTTGGGATGGTTGTCCTTTGCCGCAGTTGGGAGTTCCCCAGAGTCGCCAGTCATCACCAGAAGAGGCATCAAGTCCTCCCCAAAACTCGTGGGTGATGCCTGTGTATGTTGGGTTGCGAAAGATTTGTCCGAGCTCGCCGTTCACGATCTCCCATGCTATCTCCGTGCCAAACTGAAAGTTCAACCTCTTGTCATCGATACTCCAACTCTTGTTGGTGGACATGAGGATTCCTCTCTTGGTATCCTCAATGATGTCGTTGCGTTTCCAGCCGGACGGGTCTAGGTTTATGTTCCCCATTCGAATCAATGGTATTCTTTGAGGACTGTCAGCTCTCATCCCGCCAGAGCTCGATTCAAGTCCCACTTGGGCAGCAGTTTCCCTGGAGCTTTGATAGCCTACGAAGATTCCATTTCGCACAAGCTCGACTCTTCTGGCCTTCACTCCCTCATCGTCGTAGCCAAACGTACCAAGCCCTCCCTCAAGCGTAGAGTCAGCTGTCAATGTGACATCTTCGCTACCGTACCTGAGAGAACCCAGCAAATCTGTAGTCATGAAACTAGTACCAGCATAAGCTGCCTCGGTGCCCAGCGCTCTGTCGAGCTCTGTTGGGTGTCCACAGCTCTCGTGTATCTGGAGCATGAGCTGATGGCCGTCGAGTAGAAGTGTTGTTTCCTCGCTTGGACAAGCTGGGGCCTGGGTGAGTGCAACAGCTTCTTTAGCAACGGCATCTGCGTTCTCCAATAGATTGAGCTTCTTGAGGTACTCGTATCCACTTGCCGAGAAGTCACCGCGAAATGATCCAGGGAACGACCGAGTCTGTGGAGGGATCCCTGGAGCAATAGCCACACACGAGAATCCTCCGCCACACCAGACGATGTTCTGTGTTATGTAGGCTCCTTCAAGACTGGCAAAGGTCTTGTCCTCACTATGAGCTCGAAAATCAGCGCGTCTAACCTTTATAGAATCGTCCTTTGCTCCTAGACGTTTGTCAACATCTGTAAGGATCTCAAGTTTCTCTTCAATAGGCACCTCAAAGGGGTTCTGCTTGACTCTGGTCTTGTAATCATCCTCCACCGCCTTTGATTCTACAAGCCTGACTGGTTCCTTTCTTGTCGAACCCGACGCCTTCGCAATCCTGACAGCAAGCTTCGCTGTTTCCTTGACTATATCCTTTGAGATATTGTGTGAACCTGCGAATCCCCACCCGCCGCCTGCGATGGCGCGAACACCGAACCCTCTCACCACTGAGAGACTAAGGACGTCGATGTTTCCATCTTTCACTGAGATATCTTCATCACGCACGGTCACAATTCGAATGTCAGCATAGGTTGCTCTTTCATTTCTGCAGATTTCTAAGGCCGTGTCTGTGAGGTCTCTCATGCACAATAAACCCTGTGAGAGTCTTGATGAGAAGGCCGATAATACTCTTCCTGACTCTTGTCATTCATTCTTCGATGGCAAAAAAGTGATGTGCAAGGCCCACGAAATGAGAGCCTTGCATAGTCCAAAAGTGATCAGACTTCGGAGCTACCAAAGCTGGTGCTGTCTCTTCACAAACCCTTCCCACACTGTCGGCAGCTTTGCTATTACCTCATCACATATACTGGTGACTGAGCCAGTCACTTTGTTGAGATCACATTCTCCATAGAGCTCCACGTTTACAGCTTGGGGTTCAGTGATAGGAGCACCAATCTGGCTTACTAGAAAGCAATAGACCTGAGAAAGGTCAGGGTGTTCCTTCACGACTCTATCCACGATTTCCCGGGCTGCTACGTTGTATGTCTTGCCTACGTGTGATACCGGGTTCTTGCCTCCGGCGGCTTCTAGTGTCATAGGTCGGTAGGGTGTTATGAGTCCATTGGCCCGATTTCCCCGGCCAACTTGTCCATCGTCTCCATGCTCCGCAGACGTGCCGGTCACGGTCAGGTAGAAGAGACCATCCTCGGGACTGTCCGCAGTATTCACGCTAACGTCGACTGGTTGATCTGTAATCTTGACAGCCATGTCCGAGAGCAGCTCCCGAATACCCTCCATTACAGATGCGTACTCTTCGGCATCCTTGGTATGGGTGGATATTATCGCTGCAGCCACCTGAAGATGGATGTTGTCACCGACTCTTGTCCCCATGACCTTGATGTCTTCGCCTATCTGCGGCCACTTCTTCTTCGTGTAGGCATGATTCAGCAACTGCTCAGCCTCAAGCACTAGCTCTTCTGTGGGCGATAGTGGTGCGTAGCCCACGCCAAAGGATGTGTCATTCGCTCTCGGAATGTCAACACCGACTTCAAAGTTGCCCACGAGATCGGTACTACCTGCTCGAATCTTATAGTCAATGATTACGTCTGAGTTCACGTCCAAGTTAGGCAGATCGCCACTTAGCCATTCTCTCGTGTGCTCTACTGCGAACTTGCCCACTGGAACCTGACGTTCATAGTCTTTATTGACAACGTCGACAGCACGACCACTCAAGAGAAGATAGATAGGTTCGATGACATCGCCTCCCCCGAAACGAGCATTGGACTGACCGCCAACCAGAAGGACTTTGTCAACGTTGTGATGCTGGACCTGACCAAATGTTTCAATGTAGAACTCGCTAAGTCGTACCGAGAGCTCCTCAGCTGCCTTGTCGCACAAGGTGTCAGGATGCCCCTTCCCCTTGCGCTCGACAATCTCGACTTTTCTCTCGGGTACTGGAATACCTAAGCCACGCGTAACTTCAATATTCATTCTAGTTCAACTCTTATCGTCTTCTTGTTCAACCGGCGCAAACTGAAACGCATAAAAGGCTTCGCATGAAAGCCGTTTTGTAGTACTCTCAGTAATCATTTCTACTGAAGTATTACCCTCCAGAATATTCAGAGTGGACGGAACGCAATTGCCTGATGTAGATCGAACAGCTGAGATAGCGAAACGTGAGGCGGAAACCCTGGCGAGACTGAGACGCGAGGCAGGACTCTCTCAGAAGGAACTCGCCAAGATGTTAGGAGTTTCACAGTCCTACATAGCTCGAGTGGAGAAAGGTTCGTTGGACCCAAAACACTCAGTGATGGCACGCGCCCTGGAGACCATTGAACATTACAGAATCGGCCGTCGATTCATTGGTCAGTTCCAAGGAATAAGATGCTCCAACTTGATGACTGAGAATCCCATCACAGTCGATCCCAGGGATCCTGCATCTCAGGCGATGAGGCTGATGCAAGAGAATGCCTACTCTCAGCTTCCGGTCGTGCGAGGAAACACAATCATTGGGATGATAGCAGAGCAGGACGTCATCAGAGAGCTCCACCACGACCTAGCTCAGATTTCAGTTCAGGCAGTGATGTCGCCGGAAGCACCTCCAATAGTTGATGAGTCTGCCCCCATCATACATGCAATTCCTCTCCTTCAAGAGTACCAAGCTGTCTTAATACAGAGTCTTGGACGGCTTACAGGGATCTTGACCCGCTCTGACCTTCTTAGACTCAAATAGCTTCTTGGAAGAACCTGTCGCAGCTGCCCTTCCACGTGTGGAGAGTCACGTCTATTGATTCTTGCCCATAATCTATAGTTCTTATACCCTAGAGTCAAACAACCTCAGAATAGTTATAAACCCCTGAACTGAAGACTTTCTTGGAGACTTGGAACTTGGCTGGAGCTGACTTTGAAGCATTTGAAGACCTTCGTGAAAGCCTTGACACCTTTATTGAACGATGGTCAAAGATTCAGCGCAACTCGGTCAAGTCAATCCAGGCGGTCACGAACACGCTTGTTCAGATTGAGCATCTTGACGGACCTCTAGGTAAGCTCGAAGGGCTCCAGAACATACGCGAGAATGCTCGAGGCAAGCTGCTCGTCAATCTCTTCGACAAGCTTGTACCCGCATTAGAGGCCTCTATCAAAGAGTTCACCAAGCTCATGAAGATGTTCGAAACCCTCAGGCACAGAACTTCATCTCTCCAGACAATAACTGAAACCCTCCGAAGCGATGGTCCGGAGGACAAGAAGATAGACGACCTTGTCGGCTTCCTAGATCTAATTGTACTCAGCATTCAGGACATTCTCGGTATGTTTGAGAATGAGTTCCTCGTGAAGATCACTATCTTCAGGGACCTTGAAGAAGGTGCTGTGGAAATTGGCGTAATCAGCAATTATCTAACCATGTGGAGTGTTGAACCGAACATTGAGCCCCATGCCCTCGATAAGCTAATGAAGGACCTTGACGAACACTTCGATCTGCTGCGTGACATATTCATGGGCAAGACTGGAATTCATCTTCCCGATGTCTACCGAAAGGTATCGTTCTAGGATTCTTTTTCTAGGAAGGACGCCTTCTTGCGATTCGCTTTCTAGCTTCTTCTACTAAGAGTAGGACTACTCCTAATATGGCAATCTCGACCCATTCCCATATCTCTAGCTGGACGAGTCCAAATACGTTTGAAAGAGGCGGAATGAGGAAAAGGATAGTGACAAGCAATATGTCGATCGCATAGACAGCCAATATGACCTTGTTCGTCAATAGTCCTATTTCTGTTATTGATTTCGTAGGTGATCTGCAGTTTTGCACGCTGTACCATTGGAGAACAATTAAGGACACAAACAGCATCGTTCGAATCTTGTCTTCAGATTGACCAATATGCTGGAAGTAGACGAATATCACGAAGCCGGCCATTACAATACCATAAAGGAAAGCGCGGCCAAGTGTGTCCCTAGAGAGAATCCGATCTCTTAACGATCCTGGGCCTTGGTTCAAGAGCCCTTCTTCCTTGGGCTCAAGTGAAAGAGCAACATCAAGCATCCCATCTGTCACGAGATTGATCCAAAGTATCTGCAAAGGAAGGAGCAAAACTGGATTCTGGAAAAGCAATAGAATCCCCAAAATGGCAAAGCTCTCAGCCAGATTTGTTGAGGTCAGGAATAGCACAACTCTTCGTAGCGAATTGAGAATATGTCGGCCCTCCTCGATTCCGTCAACAACCGCCTCAAACCTCTCATCCTGTAGGACTATGTCCGCGGCTTCCTTGGCAATGTCTGTACCCGTAATTCCCATTGCAATTCCTACGTTAGCTTGACGCAGCGCGGGACTATCATTGACGCCGTCTCCTGTCATACTCACAAGCAGGGCCTGATTCTGCAGGGCTTTTACAACACGGAGCTTATGTATCGGACTTGTACGTGATAGGATCTTTGCTCCTCCCGATAGGGTTTCTTCAAGTTTCTCTTCACTCATATTGTCGATGTCATCGCCAGTGAGGCTAGTATGTCCAAGGTCTTCATCGAATATGCCTACTTCCTTCCCAATTGCTTCTGCAGTGAAGGCATTGTCACCTGTTATCATGAGTACATCAATGCCTGCTCTTTTGGACTTCAGTATGTAATCTCTGACTCCCTCCCTAGGCGGATCATTGATGCCACAGATGCCGAGGAATGTCATATCTTCAAGGTCTTCCTCGCGAATCTGCGGTGAATCTGTGGGAATTTCCTTGACCGCACACGCTAGGACCCTAAGTCCCTGCGATGCGAATTCGCCTACGAAGTACTCATTTCCAGACGGCTTCTTCAAGAACGACTCAATAATCTCTGGAGCACCCTTCACAATAAGTAGGCCGTTTTCAGTTGTGGCATCAGGTGAATCTAATTGCTCGCGAGGTATGTGAAAAGTAGCCATGTATTTCCGTTTGCTTGTGAAGGGAATCTCTGAAACCCGTGGCCAAGCCTCATCTAAGACGTACTTGTGAAGCTGAGCTTTCTCTAGAGCTACAAGGAGAGCTGCTTCTGTTGGGGAGCCCTTTATTCTCCATACCCTATCCTCTCCTGTGCACTTACGAACTGGGTCATCTTCTGTCAGACATACAGAGTATACTTCGGAATCGTTACACAGGGCCATTGAGCTCAGTAGCATCTCAAGATCAGAATACTCTGTGAAATCATCTCCGCGTATTGGAACTTGCTTCAACTCATCAATTTCTGTTTCCACACCGGGAGACCTAAGACATCCTTCTGGACCACACCCTTGAATGAATATTCCGCCAGTTTCTGGATTGAAGCCGTTGCCACTTACTTCAAACATATTGTTGGTCGTGAGGATTCGGCGAACCATCATCTGATTCTTCGTGAGCGTTCCTGTC
>JBHLRV010000018.1:0-12793 GCA_048882205.1 Candidatus Thorarchaeota archaeon
GGCCACTCGTTGCTGTTCACCCCCGCTCATTTCATGAGGGTGTTTTTCTCTAAGGTACTCTAGGTTGAGAAGATCGATTATCTCCTCTACTCTTCTACGGACTTCGGAGGGTTTGACTCCTAGGTTCTCAGGACCAAAGGCAAGCTCCCTCTCTACGTTGAGTGTCACCAGCTGGTTCGCCGGATTCTGGAAGACCAGACCAATTGTGGATGCTAGCCCGGCAACGGTTGCTTCTCTTGTGTTTTCTCCATCGACTATCACATTGCCGGCGATATAGCCACGGTGAAAGTGAGGAACCAGCCCGTTTATTGTTCTACAGAGCGTTGTCTTGCCACAACCAGACGGCCCTGTGATGACCACATATTCCCCATCTTCAATGTTTGTTGTGATCTTCCTTAATGCGAGAGATTCCGCTCCCAGGTACTTGAAACTGAAGTCAGCGAACTCAATCAACGCCACGGACATGCAGCCTCCTATACTTGTTTCTCCTTCTGTGCTGCATTCTTCTCGATTGCCGTCCGGATGAGTTCCACAGACCTTTCGAGTGCGTGATCTCTGTTCTTCGTGCCATTCGCACCTGCAGCATTTGCATGTCCGCCGCCCTCACCCCCGATCAGCTCGCCTATTGGTTCCATGACGTCGGTGCCCAAGTTCACATCCGTTTCTTCAGAGAACCTACGAGTACTACGGGAGCTGATTCTGACTCTACCATCTGAAGTTACCCCACCAACTATGACAGCATCTGCGCCGAGCTCGATGAGGCCACGGCAAGCACTTGCCTCATAGGCCTTAACTCTGGATGTGACAACTATCCAATCATCTATTGTGTGGATCTTAAGCCTTCCAGCAGCTTTGATTCTGGCAATCCTCTCAGACCTGTCTGGTCTGACTATCAAGGAGTTCACGCATGCCCGGTAGTCAGCACCTGCCTTTATCAGTTTCAGAGCTGCCTCCAGCGCATCCGCGTTTGAGTAGAAGAAACGTCTTGAGTCAAAGAGTATGCCAGTGAGGAGTAGATTGGCGGTCGCAGTGTCCAGCTCGACATTCAACTCCTCGAAGAGCGCAAAGACGATTTCACATGTCGACGAAGCCTTTGTGTTGATGAGTGTGTGTTGTGCAATCGACTGAATATCGGGGTTCTCCTCGTGGTGATCGATCACTAGCGTTCGAGATGAGTTTCCCAGAAGACTAGCTACGCGCGGACCGAGCTGGGACTTGCTATTGGTGTCGAGAAGGATTGTCAAATCATGAACCTTCTCAGAGAACTCGTGGATTTCCGCGGTTGGCTCAAGAGTGTCAAGGACCTGATTGGATAGTCTACTAACATCCTCACAGACTAGGGTAGGATTCCCTTGAGGATTGACTCTTAGATAGAGCAATCTTGCTGCAAGCATGGAACAGACTGCATCAGGGTCCGCATTTTGGTGACCTATGATGATTGGGCTTGATGACTCAGTAAGAATGGCTCTAACATTCAACTAGCTTTCAACTCCCTCAGTCGTTTCTCAAGCCAGTCTGTCCCGTGTTCAGCAGCCTCCTTAAGAAGTCCATCGAGCTCGAGTCCAGTATCGTAGCTCTGCACCAAGTCTAACTGCACATCAAGTTGAAGCTCAGCCCCCAGCTCAATAACACAGCTGACGAACATTTCCTCAATGCTCTTCTTTGGAACCTTCAGAAGGATGAAATTGGTTATCTCATCTTGGCACTCCTCAGTTAGACTCTCAATATCATCCTCGCTGAGATCGGGGAGTCCAATCTCAACAGGCTCGTGACTCATCTCCCTCACTGAACCTTGAGATTACGCTTGGCCAGTTCGAGTTCAATCTTAGTCTGTAACTCTTTCAGTTGTTCACCAAGCTTCTGAACTTGCTTGTTCGTGGATGCAAGTCGCATCTCGAGAGTCTTCTCCTTATCGTTCAGTTCATCAACGAGTTTTGTCTTTTCCATGCGAAACATGACTTGTCCAACAGCCTTGTAGGTGACTACGTCATCGGGCTGTTTCTTCAGCTCCTCAAGCGTAGCCTTGACTTCTCCAAGCTCAGACTGCATTGTCTGACTCATCGCCAGTAAGGTTTCATGGTTGCGCCTCATTGAATCGAACTTCTGGAGCTCTTGCTCAAGTGCAGGCGGGATTCTCTGGGCCATATTCTTCCAACTCTCATTCTCACTGATTGTTGTGTCCGGGTGCGCGTTCTGGGCTGTGACTTAAGGGTTTTGGCTTGTGACTGATTCGATGGATGCAATACAGGCTGACACCCAAGCGATGTACGAGTTCATTGCAGCCCTCAGAGATGTGAGGTCTCCTGCAGTAATGTCTATCACGAGCGTTTCGTTTCTCACAGATACACGAGCATGAGCTCGGTCGGAAGGTGCTGAGTCAGTTTCAGGTTCTAGTGCAGAACGCACTGTTTCTGCAATCTCGGGCGATTCCAAAGGAATCTCAATCGTTGCATGACCGTTGACAGTGTCAGCACACAAGGGCCCTACCTCCCAATCATGACAATTCTGATTCGCGGACCGATCTCCTGTGCATTGAGCGTATGATAGTGGGTCCAAAGAATCTTTCCGCCAGGGAGGTCTTCGATTCTGATCTCCACCATGTTCGAGCCCTCGCGGCCAACGGGGTTGGGGCTCTCAGATTCGACCACTTCGTGATCCATCAGAGCCGCTATGAAACCAGCAAAATGCTTAGTGACGCTTGATGATTCCTTCCCAACGGTTACGGCGCCGACAGAAACTATCCTCGGTCCTTTAAATGACGACACCTCACGTCGTAGCGCCGCACTCTCAATCTTGAGTGTAAGAAGATCCTCTCCGGTAGGAGACACGAATTGAATAAGTCTTGGATTGCCTTTCCAAAGAGTCACAATTAGTGCCATCTTGGCACCAGACTGACTTATGCGGGCGATAAGCTCCGCCAGGCTCATGCCGCCGCGATTAAACCGTTCAGTCCCTGGAAGAACTGACCAAAGGTCTCGAACGAAGGAACGAACTCTGTTAGATGTCTTCCTAGAAGTAGTTAACAAGGCAAGAGGCAAAACAGTTCACTTGCCCAGGTGATGTCTTCCTACTCCTTCTTCTCCGACTCTTCAGGAGGGGTGCTGTCTTCAGAATCAACAGTGACTGCGACAATGATATCTTCTTCAACGTTTGGAAGGAACTCTTCTGGCTCTACTAGTTCCTCATCATCCCTCAGTGCCAAAAAGTCACCAGAAACCCTCTGGGCAATTGCTCTCTTTGCCGCCTTGCCGGCATCAGTGTATGGGACATATGCTCCACCAGCAAAACTCAGACCGCACTTCTTGCATTTCCAGAGACCTACTGCCTCTCTGGCAAGGGCTCGTGTAGCACACGCAGGACAACGATGTGGTTCTGAGCGCCTCCTTTCTATGTCAAGCACTCTACGACGTAGCTTGGCCCCATACCTTGAGCCAAACCTGCCTGTGCTGCCAACCTTCTTGGTCTTTCTTCCCAAAGCTGTAGTCTCCTGGCTATCCCTGACACTCCGAAACTCATCTCCCGATGCTCGGAGTCTATCAGTCGCCCATCGATTTCGCTTATTAGCATATCTATCGGTGAAGAGAGCTGAGAAAGCCCCTAGACTGGCTAGGAGTCCTTCTTTGCCGCCTTCATGGTGTCCTTGATTAGTTTACGGATCTCCTTTGTGTTTTCAAGAGCCATATTCATTGATTGATCAATCATTTCAAGAGACATTGGTCCTGTTCCGCCGCCCTTCTGCATGGCCGTGAAGTTGTTGTTCTGATCCACAGCCATGGTCAGACGACAGTCTTGGACCATCTCTTCCTTGATGTGTGGATCTATCACTAGATACTCTCCAATCTTGGACACGGTGTGTTCGATGGCCATGTTCTGCAGTGGCAAAGCAACCTCCTTGCCCGTCGGCACAGCTTGGCCATCTTCCCATTTCACCTCGGGGTATTTTGTGCCAAGCATGGCAGCGTTTGCAGCAATCGAGCAGGCATCTATCAGGTTCCCGTCATACTCCAATGTATAGAGATCCACGAAGCACATCAGGACTTTCTTGCCCGGTTCAATGCAGAGCTTCTTGGTATCCACAGTTTCGGACTCTCTAACACCTCTATCGACGACCCTAGCGAGCTCAATTGCCGGCTCCTTTGGCGGGCCCAACTCGAATAGTGGGGATGCGATTGGAGCAAGCTCTGCCGTAACCATTATGACTCCTTCATCAGGAGTATCTGGATAAGGTTCACCAAGGAGCACTTTCACTCCGGCAACGACGCTTGTGCCACCTACGCGTACAATGGCGGACCCTTCAGCCTTAGCAGAAACTGGGTCGGGCTCGATTGTGATAGGCCTATATTCGTCAAATGCTCTACCGTCGACTCTTTCACCCTTCTTCAGAAGGTCAGCTATGTAGTTCCTGTCAATGTGACTAATTACTTCTGCGCTGAAATCACCCAATCTATTCATCCCCCTCTATATCTGACTCTCCGAGGTCCGGCTCAAGGTCGTCATCATAATCGTCGGCTTCCTCTCCTTCCTCTTCTGACCCTTTCCTAGAATAGGAACGCTTGAGCGCATCCTTCTGCAACTCATGTATGTACTTGCAGGCATTGATGCCCATCTCCATGGACTCAAGAAGTTCTTCACGCGTGAAGGAGCCGTCTTGCTGGAGTAGAGTAATCTCATTGGTTCGGGGCAGAATCGCCATGGGAACATCTCCCTGACCATACTTGTCTTCTTCGTCACCAAGATCCACTATCAGTGTGCCTTCAGCTTTGCCAACTGCGACTGATGGCACAAGGGACTTCATTGGTATCCCAGCATCAGCAAGGGCCAAAGAAGCCGCGTTAATCGCTGCACATCGTGTGCCTCCGTCCGCTTGGATCACCTGAATAAACACATCAACCACAGCTTTTGGAAACTCTTCCAAGAAGAGGGCCGGCTGCAGTGCATTAGCAATGACCATCGAGATTTCTCTTTCTCTACGAGACGGAGCTGGTCTCTTTCTGTCCGGCACTGAAAACGTGGCCATTCTGTAGACAACTCTCAAATATGCCCTGTCGTTGAGTGTGAGGTGTCTAGGATGCAATTCACGGGGGCCATAGACAGCCGCGATGATGTAGGTCTTCCCTTGTCTTATGGATGCAGACCCGTCAGCTGTCTTCAGTACGCCAACTTCCATCTGTATTGGCCGTAGTTCGTCGGGTCTTCTACCATCGAATCGAAGGCCCTCTGCGTTCAATAGGGATTCGGGCCTCTGCTCTGGACTCATTATTCACTCACTTCCTCCTTGTCTTTCACTTCTTTGTCTTCAGTTTCACTTACTTCATCTTTATCTCCTGCAACAGAATCTGTGGTTTCCTCGGCCATCTTATCTTCTTCAGGAGCTTCCACTGTCGCGGGCTCTTCGACCTCGACAGATTTGTCATCTGTAGCAGACTCCTCGACTGCCTCGGACTCACTCGTTTCTTCCGAATCTTCGGAAACGTCAGTCGGCTTCTCCTCGCCGCTCAACCGGGAAATCTCGTCCATGAGCATCTCCTTGATTCTATCCGTGAGCTTTGAGGTATGGGCCTGATCCTCTATCGTCTTGAAGGCTCTAATCGCTAGGCGCAGCACATCCGTGTTGGGAGCACGTATCCAGATTCGACCGTTTTGACCGACCATAGTCTGAATTCCAGTCTGGTCCTTGATCATGTTAATCATGGAGCCTCTTCTACCGATTACTCGTGGTATCTTAGCAGGGCTAAGCTTCAAAACCATTCCATCCGTGAGCTTCCGCAGTCCGCGACCCTTCATACCAAGGAATGGGCCAGTAGCTCTATCATATGCTATGACCTCTGCTGCAATCACATCACCAATGTCCATATACTGAGATATGTCGTCGGCGTAGGGTCTTCGGAGTGCATTGTTCGCGTGAAGAGATGCGATATATGGAGAGTCGATGTCTACTTTCCAATTGTTACCGGCTACTACTGTGATAGTGCCGATGACAAGGTCACCTTCTCGAGGAATGTAGACTCCTTCGAGTGCCACCACCTTCACGGTGTTTCCGCGCAATTCGGCTAGCCCAACCAAAGTTGAGTAGATCTTGCCATCTTCATCACTCCAGGTCCCATACGAGGCTCGATATCTGCCCTCAGCTAACAACTGTCCTGGGACCACAACTTCTCGTTTCTGAAAATATACTGCCAATGTATTCCCTCATTCCAAATCTTTGTATTGAATCATAATGTAACGTCTGTTCCGTCATCGAACGGTTTCTATCTTGACTTGCCCCTTGCAGAGTTTGTTTAGGTCGTCGTACAGTTCCTGTCTCTTTGAGGCAGGTATTTCGATCAACCCAAACCAAGAGCCATCTTGGGACCATTCCTCAGATTTGATGACCCCAGTCGTCGCAACCATATTGTAACCCTTTCCTGCAAATGATGCTGGTAGCGTGACTTGGAGTTTCACACTCTCAAATGATATCGGGATAATCACAAGAAGTGCTTTCACGATTCCAGGTATCTGCTCGTCAACTTTGATGAAGGGATTAACGCTAATCTTTGCCTCTTCCATTGCCTGTCTAATCCTGTCCGGCGGGTGAGGATGTCCTGTTTGAGGATTCATGGCCCGCTTGGATAAGTTCTCGATTATTGCCTCTGTCTTCTCCTTGACTAGCTGATTTCGCTGTTCGTGCGTCAGTCTGAACTCGCCTCTCTTGATAATCTCTGAAGCTATCTGGAACACATCCGACGTTCCAAACTCCTCTGCGGCGAGATCCTCAGAGGCTCGCTCACCTCTCTTGGCATCCTCGTAGATATCATAGCTCCTCAGAATGTCCTCCACGGGAATGTCTGCTCCTCTTCTATACTCAAAGGCAAGGTCAGGATCGACAAAGAGCTCGAATCTCAGATGCCCTTTCTTCATTCCAATGACTACTGCATCTAGCTCAAGCCACTTCTCTCCCGACTTCTTCCCTGAGCCCATCAAACTTCATTCATCTCCTATTCTGTCGCCTTAGCACTAGACGGCTTCAGAAAGGCTTGTTTCTCATCATGCGTCAGTCTGTAGAACACGCCTGTACTCGTTGGTATCCGTGCAATCTCCACGTTGTCGGGAGTCAGCTCGGCATCTGTTGCCTGTCGTAGCGCGTCCAGAGCGAGCTTAGTGGCTTCATCAAGTGACTGCGTCTTGTTCGTGTTATACTTGCTCTCAAGAAGCTCGCCTGCTCTCGAACTTCCCCTACCTATTACAGCGGCTAGGAAGCCCCAGTATGTGCCCACTGGGTCGGTGACAAAGAGCCTTGGAGTGTTGTCGTAGTCGACAGACCCAATTATCATCGCAACTCCATAGGGTCTCCCTCGGGCAGCTTGGGTGAACCTTGCCTTCAAGTCACAGATATGCTCGGCTAGGGCCTCGGCGGGCACTGGCTCCTCGTAGGTAAGCCAATATGATTGTGCCTCCCTTCTGGCTTGATGAACCAGCTGACGGGCGTCCGCCATGAATCCCGATGTTGCGACTCCAACGTGCTCCTCAATCTTGGAGATCTTCTCTACAGAGTCTGGCTCCTGAAGGGGTAATACTCTCTTCTCTGCAAGAAGCACAACACCCTCATTCACCAGTATACCTATCGAAGTGGCCCCTTGTTCCACGGCCTTCTTGGCGTACTCTGCGGCAAATATGCGTCCATCAGGACTGAAGATGGAAGTGCTGGTGTCATAACCACTTCCCGAAATGCCAAACATTGTCAGTTCATCACTCCTTGGTTTGACAGCTCTATACCCTTAGGAATCATAGTTCTTTCCTCCAAGTAGTCAACAACGCAATTTACCGGAAGCCAGAGCCTCTGACTAGGGGGCAACACCCGGCAGTTCCGGATACTTGTCGTCAAACTGCTTTGTTTTCGCTCGCCCTGGGCAAATGTGCCAGCCAAGCTTATCCGGCCTTCGTTGGCCTAGGCTCATAAAGCTTCTGGTACACGTCCAAAATCCCGGGCCTAGACCTCACTCTTGTTGTAGGAAGTAGAGATAGACCACAAATGCAAGTGACAGAAGAAACGTCACCGTTGCCACACCTGACTCGAACATCAGGAGGGTCATGACAGCGACCACTATGACAAGGAGAATGATCTCTCCCCAGCCCGCTCTGATATTTGTGATGTAAAGCCTCAGATTGACTACAGTCACTGTGAGAAATACAAATACACCAGCCATTATCAGAATCTCTAGAATGAGCGTGAGGAACGGATTGATGTCATTCAGGGCTCCAACGGGACTAGTATCGATGACCCCAGGTTCTGACCACGCCCAAAAGGTCAATCCGAGGATCATCAATATGGCTGTCAGAGCAACAGTAACGATTGTGGAACGCACTATCTCTCTTCTTTCAGGAGCCTCATACATGTGAATCTCATCACTCACGGTCTCTAACACCGACCTTGGAGTCCGAGAAGCCTCCGTCTCGCACTTAAAGATACCGACAGTTCCACCATGGTCGGCCCTAGTGATAGCACACAAAACCGTATTGAGAAGCGCCCAGTCGGGACTTCACATCTTGACTGACGTTCCAAGTCGCATGTTATAGACTTCGAACTCCAGCTCCGTTAGCTCTTCTTGTATCTGACGATACTTCTTGTCAAACTCACTCGCACCGATTGTCCCCGCCTTCTTTTCCATGACAAGACGCTTCAGCTCAGACTGTCTCTCCCCGATTCTCTTCTTGAGCTCTTCCCATTTCTCCCGATTCGTTGTGATGGAGCTGCCCCAGCTCTTGCTTGACTTGGGGTCTTGCTCAAGTCTGTCGACCACATCATCAAGGGACTCTTTGATTGAGGCGGGATCCTTCTTCTCTTGCAAGTCCTACACCAGTTGACTTCGAGAGCAGATGTGATATATGCATTAGGATTTGGGATTTACAAGCAAAGATGCCATGGACTTAAGGATAGATCAGATCGCCTCAAACAGGATCATGAGTCTTTGAGCGGCTAATTCTGCAAACCCAAGTCCTTGAGAGCCTCTTTGCTAGGTTGACCAGAAGTTCGGTCCCACTTTCTATAGTCATAGTATTCTCTTACTTGCATTTCTATGTCGGGAACGAAGTCATCTGTCGCGTAGTCGGGCAGCGGACTGAGAAGAGGTTCAGGAATGCTATCGTCAGCACCGGTGAGGCCACACTTGAGGTTGAACAATCGCTTCATGGTGACCGATCTGGCTCCAACCTTCAAGATGTCTTCAAGTTCGAATGAGGCTCCTGTGGCCATATTCAATAGGTTGACTGTTGTGGAGGGAGGAACAATGGCAAAGTGGCACATGATAATCGAGTCGAAGAACGCTCTGAAGTCCTGGGCCTTAGCAGATGTCGTGCCCTTCGCATCATTCTCCAGCCGGTCTCCTGATTTGATGCCAAGCTCACGTACATCGGCGCCCATATCTACCGAATACATGTCACCCTCAAGATGAGTCGCACCTCTTGATGCTACAGCATAGACAGTTGCCATCCCAGCAAATGCACGAGGGTCATGGTTCGGAATCTCCATACCTTTGACATGTAAAGCCATTTCGGGAACATCATGCTTCTCCGCAAACCGCATTGACCCTTCTGCAAGTTCGTCACCGAGCTCAGTTCTATTGGCAATCGCATGAATGAGCTCAATTGCTCCGTCAGGATCATTCCATTGCAGGCCCAAGTCAAGTTTGCCGATATCACATAGGTGAGTTGCAAATGATATGGTACTTCCACAGCTGATCGTGTCCATTCCATACTGATTGCAGAGCCGGTTCATTAGCGACACTTTCTTCAGGTCTGTGATCATCAGCCCAGTGCCAAAAGCCGCTATCGTCTGATACTCGGGACCAGCGACTCTGTTCATTCCGAACTCTGGAAGTGATATGACCCGCCCACATCCAATGGGACAGGAATAGCACGCAGTCCGACCGGTGAGAAACTCTTTCATGGTCGTGGCACTCAGCGCATCAGCATCGAACTCGACTCCCTGGAAGTACTTGATGGGCATGTCGTTGAACATGATTCCAACGTCTACGTAGAGGGACGTGCCTTGGTCCCGAAGATGATACATTGCCTCACCAAGAATCTTTGACGACTCTCTTGCGAGCTTTGTGAATCCCTCCTCGTCTGCAATCCTTACCTTCCGCTTCCCCTCCACCGTGATAGCCTTGAGATTCTTTGACCCCATGACTGCTCCCAGACCGCATCTGGCGGCTATTCTCTCATCCGTCACGATGCTCGCAAATAGGACTAGGTCCTCTCCTGCTGGCCCTATACATGCAGTCCGAACCCGCCCCAACTTCCTCCTGAGAATCTCCTGCGTTTCATCGGTCTTCGTTCCCCAGAGGTTTGCCGCCGAGTGGATCTCTGGAACTTCATCACGAACGTGGAGATAGACTGGCTCTTTTGCCTGACCCGTTACAAGAATACCATCAAACCCCGAGAATTTCACAGAAGCACCGAAGTGGCCTCCGACATGTGCTTCTCCCCAGAAGCCGGTAAGAGGGGACTTCCCACATACAACAAGTCGGCCAGTGCTGGGAGCTGTGGTACCAGTCAGTGGACCTGTCATGAATAGAAGCATGTTTTCGGGGCCTAAGGGCTCCACCGTTGGGTCCATCATCTCGTACAGAAACTTGCTTGCATATCCGCTTCCGCCAATGAATAGCTTCGCAATATTCTCATCTAGGGTCACAATGGAAGTTGACTCCTTGGTAAGGTCTACCTCAAGAATCTGACCCATGTAACCATTCAAGCCGTCCACCTCTAGAAATCACGCATCATTTCCCAGAGGTCGGCTTCGTCCTCCACAACCTCTTCAGGCAACTGCTTGGGCTCTGCTATCTGCTTGGCAAGCAGAAAGATCTTGCATGTCCTTTCGAGAAGAATCGCCTTCTCCATTGCCTTTCTGATGGACTTGGCGCAACAGACTGCTCCATGATTCGCTATCAAAGCGGCACTCCGCATGTCCATGGCTTCAACAACGTTCTTGGCCAATTCCTTGGTGCCAGGCATCGCGTAGGAGGTGACTCTTATCTCTCCGCCTAGTTTGGGTACAACCTCGTCTAGGACTGGCGGCAGTGGCATATGTAGCAGGGCAAGCGCTGTAGTATAGACACTGTGAGAATGAACAACTGCTCCTGCGTCTTCCCTATGCCGATAAATCTCGAGGTGAGTCGGTGTTTCAACACTGGGATTCCTTTCACCCTCAACAACGTTACCTTCGAGGTCAAGAACCATTATGTCCTCTATCGTCATTGTCGCATAGGGAATGGAACTTGGGGTAATCAAGACGTGATCGCCGACTCTCAGGCTTGCGTTGCCGGATGATCCAATGACTAGGTCATGATCAACCATCTCATTGCAGATTTCAAGAAGTTCTTTCTTCTCCTTCTCGTACATTATTCCTCACCCAAGGACCATATCTCCTTCCAACGTAAGTAGTATGAATTGTACTCATTCATTCGCTCGTCTGGCTGAACCGTTTCTTGCCACCTAACCATTGCCCCAGATGCTTCTTTGAAACCAGCGTACCATCCGGCACCTTGTGCCGCACATATCGCCGCACCAAGAAGACTCCCCTCTGACTGCACAGGAGTTCTAACATTGCGACCCAGTACGTTTGCCAGAATCTGCACCCAGACGTTCGACTTGGTCACACCTCCAACTGCCTTGACAACAGACGGCTCCTTCAACTCCACTAGTTGCTCGTAGTTCTCTCGAACTGAGTAGGCAATGTTCTCTAGTACTGCATGAATCAGATTTGCAGAGTTGAGCGGAATCACTTGGGGTAGGGCAGGTTGAGGGAAATGAACTCTGGCAAACGGAATCTGGGTTATTCGATGAGTGTTCATCGCCGTCGGTCCCAGAGCAGCGAAGGTTTCATTGCTGCCGGGAGCCACGTTCTCCAGAATCTCTGATAGACTATCTAAGGTTTCCTCCCTGCATCGTTCCGGATTCTCTGCTCGTTCACAGAGAAGACCGATCACCCATTCTATGTAAGCCCCTGTCATCATAGCATTGCTCTCCACAGTCCAGAAACCGGGGAGTATGTGTGCAGCCGACCACACCTTTTGATCTGCGGAGCAGACAAGCTCGTCCGTGATCATCATCACTGGCGTAGTGCTGCCTGCGACCACTGCAATCTGTCCAGCTTCAGCCTGACATGTCAATAAGGCACAATGGGTGTCTGCACCACCTTGGACAACAGGCAGACCTTTGGGAAGCCTAGAGGCCTCTGCAGCCTCTGAGGTTATCTCACCTACAGCATCTCCGGCCTGATGAATCTCAGGAAGAATGCCGGCATCAATGTTGAGACTGTTGAGGACTTCGTCGCTCCAGTTTCTATTCTTGATGTCTAGAAGTCCTGTTGCGCTTGCGGAAGAAGGTTCAGTCACAAACTCACCACTTAGCCTGTATGTAATCCAATCACTAATGGGAAGTAGATGGGCCACTTTCTCACGCAGCTCTGGTTCTTCCTCCTCGAACCACGCCAGCCTTGACGGTGCGAACATCATAGGAGGCCAGCAACCTGTTATCTCAAGGAATCTATTGCCAAGGGCTTCTTCAATGACGTACTGTGTCATTGCACCTCTCGCGTCGCTATTTGGGCCGGCATACAGCTCCTTCCCATCCGAATCAAGTAGCACAATCCCGTGGCGTTGGCTTGTTGTGGCGACTGCCTCAAGTTTGGAGGCAGAAGTACCTGCAGCCGACACGGCCTCCCGAGTCACAGTGCATATCAGATCCCAGAAGTGTGATGGGTCGAATTCCTTGGCTATCTCTAGGAATGCAGGTGTTTCATAGCTCCAGGGGCGCC
>JBHLRV010000019.1:0-12644 GCA_048882205.1 Candidatus Thorarchaeota archaeon
ACGCTTATCAATCAGCAATGACACAGAATTCAACCGTGAAAGGAGTATACTGTCTAATCTTCAGAATTCACCAAGAGACGATAGTCCCCTTTGGATCACGTGGTGACGTAGGTTTCGTTCCGGGTGATTGGGTCTACGTCGGTTCAGCAATGGGGACAAGCTCGACTAGACTTGAGAACCGGATTAGTAGGCACTTCTCTACCGAGAAGAAGCTACACTGGCATGTAGACTTCTTGATCGAAAAAGTAGGCCTTCCCGTCGGAGTAGTCTGGGCAGAAGCAGAACGCGAAATGGAATGCATGGTCGCCGAGAAGTTAAGACTGGACGAAGACTTCGAGATAGGACCTCGAGGGTTTGGGTCATCAGACTGTAGCGGCCATTGCGGTAGTCACATCTTTTTGTTCTCCGGAAGGGGCAACTTGACTGACGTTCTGTCGGGCTTGCTCAAGAACCTTGGACTCAAGCCGAATTCTGAATTGCCCTTCATCGAGAAAAGGACCAGGCAAACAGGCAACAACTGTTAAATGCACCTCTACCAGTCTGTCAACGTCAATCGGAGGAAAAGATATGCCGGACTGGAAAGCCATATTCGAGGATCTGAAGGTGACGCAGCAGGTATTCACTGTCTACCTGAGGTATATGCAAAAGGACACTTTGGCCAAGATCCTCAACGTGAAGGTCTTCGAAGTGCACGACGACTATGTCAAGCTTGAGAATCCCAGTGGGTTCGGCATCCTTGCATACGAGGATGTACTGTACATCGTCATTCCAAAACAGTAACGTTTGAAGTGCCGCTTTAGGAGTTGGGATTTGTTCCTACACGGTGGATTTTTTAACTTCAGACATCAGACTTGTCTCCAGAACAGAGAACAAAGTAATAGGTGACTATCCAGATGCCAGCTCCAGTTTACATCCCGATTGAAGGAGAACGCCTGCTTTCTCAAGGTGCCGAGTCGGTCATAAGCAACTACAGATTTGCTCAGTTCGACAGTGGTTCAAGGACCACTGTGAGCATTCCGTTGCACGTCATCAAGGAATACAAGATTACCCAGAGGTCAGGGATGTTCAAGATTGTCAACGGCATCATCAATGTGCTTGGTGCGATGCCCCGTAGAGAAGAGCTAAGAGGAGCGTTGGGCCTAAGGGAGTTCGAGAAACTCAGGGCTGGAGACCAGCGAAAGCTCTGTGAAGTCTGTGGTGTTCCATTTGTCCATCCCGACCATCCATACAACAGATGGTCAACAATAGGTTATCATCGCAGGTTCTCCAAGCACTTCTATCAGACCTATGTCTGGCTCAGAGGTGAGTCAGTCTTCACATACTGGCCAGACGCGTTCATTCTGAGCAACTACCGACTGTATGCGTTTGACGACAAGAGAGACAAACTCTACATGTTCCCATTACACATGGTTGAAACCTTCGAGGCCAGGAGGAACCGTCTGAAGATAAGAGCCACGACGGGTGAGTTTGACATCAGAGGCAGGGTTCCTAGGCAAGACCACCTCGTTCGAATGTGGCAGGAGCGCGCGTGGGACGCACTTCCAAAGGAGCATCTAGACTGGCTTGTCCGGACATGGACCTACGTAAATCCACGACATCCCTTGTCCCAGTACACGTACAGCGACACTGCATCTGTTGCTACTCAGGTTGCCCAAGAAACAAGGCAGGAGATGCAGGTCACTTCAGCAGAGGCTGGCGCTGGAACAGTCTTTGTCAAGCCAGTAATCAAGAACAGATGCGAGCACTGCAACGCACCCATGAACTGGGAGAGCATTGATTGGGTGGGCCCGGACCAGTACGCTTGCCCAAGTTGCGGCAATTCTCATCGCGTAGACTACGTGCGAATGTAGACTATGCTCAGGTAACATGGCAGTTGTGCAATCCTTCAGCAGCTACTCACAGTGAGAGGTGACAACAAATGGAGTCATCCCAAAGAGCGCTCTGAAACACGGGTCAATTTGAACGTACAAGATTTGCCTCTTGCAGACATGCAGGTTAGCTCTTCCACCTTCAAATCATCGTACTCGGTTTTGTCGAAGGCTGTGAGGTACTCGAATACAGCCTCAATGAATCCTCTCAAGAAATAGCAGGATGGTTCCTCGCTCTCAAGTCCGGCCGCATATGGGTTATCCCTGATCTCAAGAGTTGCCTCTTCGTCTTGCCACATCTTGCTCACCTTGCCAATCTTGACATCAGCGAAAGGCACGATGAGCCGTTCAAGAGTGGTTTCTATAACGGCAACGACGTCCTTGATATTGCCAGGAGGCTTCTTCTTCCCGATTTTGAAGTACTCTCCTTGTGTCTCTAGCCCAGCCAACCGGCCAGCAGAATAGTAGAGGTCTCGAAAGTGGTCCGGAAACATCGCAGCAACTCTATTGCCAAGCTTGGTCCATGTCTTGGAGAAGAAAGCAGACATGAGCTGTTTCTCTTTGAGGCGTCCTCGCCACCATGGTACGACATCCTCATGCTCTGACATTCAAATCTCGCTCTGCGTTTGGGAGCTAGCGAAAAAGGGTGTTAAGTGCTTTGCTGTGAATTGGTGGGCTAGCACATTCCAGATGATGAACCGGCAGCACGAACACGTCTTCTTTCCTTTCATAATCCAGTCCGTTCTTGATGGACACAATGGTTTCATCACCTGGCAAAGCCCAATGCCAAAGTCATGTCTAATCTTGAGCACCAGACCAGTTGTCACGTGTGAGTGGACTACATACGAATATGAGTCAAGGCGTCAGGAGTAGGCACTTGTCCATTCAAGGCCCAATCGTTTGATTGTCTTGGCCGTGGGAAGGCCGGTTTCCAGATCCCAACCACGTAGTCGATAGTAATCGTTCAACATTGGCTCCAGATTGACCACTTGCCCCTTTCCAGGCCCCTCAGGCATGGGTTCCTTCGTGAATCTATCTGGCAGCTTGTCGTCCTTCCGACTGATGCCCTCACGAGCATTAAAGAGACGTTTCAGATTCACTTGACGCTCAGCAATTTTGGTAAGTTCCTTCTCGCTTCCAAACTCCTTGACCCCAGTAGCTAGAGGAAGCATCTTAGCAAAGTCGTGCATCCAGAATATAGGAGGCCACGACACCGAGTACCAGCACACAATCAATGTGTCCCGAATGCAGTAGGTGTTCTCTGTTTCGAATACTGCAGCGGCCTTGTACTTCTCAGTATATGGATCGACTATCTCTGGTAGTTTGTCCTTCCCCCACCTTTCAGCGGCGACTTCTTTATACCCAAGCTGGTCAACAACCACCAGACTTCGTAGGTGATCTGCCCCACGGGCTCCTGTAGCATGGCCCAAGCCGATGCTTCGATGAGTGCGCCCGTCTTGCCCGGATACCTCCATACCCTTGACGTGAATGGCATACTTCTCAGCTCCTTTGCCTATCTTCTGGGCTGCTTTCGCACTCCCTTCTGCCAGAAGGTCACCGAATCCCTCTCTCTTCGCAATCATCTCAAGGAGACGAATGGCAAGATCACTATCACCCCAGTCTAATCTGAAACCGCCCGTGTCATTCTCGTCGATGATACCGTTCTCAAATGCTTCCATAGCGAATCCAATTGTCGCTCCTGCTGAGATGATGTCCATTCCATACCTGTTGCAGATCTGATTGGCCTTGAGAGTGGTAGGATAGTCGTCGATACCCAAGGAGCTCCCAAAAGCCATGAGACCCTCATACTCAGGACCTTCTTCTCGCGTTCCAGCAAACGGCCCCTCCTTCACGTAGTTCACCTTTTTGCAGCCAAGACTACAACCGAAGCACGCCCTGTCAGATACGGTGTAGCGTGGCCGAATGTAGTCACCTGCCAGCTTCTCCCAACCAGGAAAGACTCCCGTTCGGTGGTTGTACGTTGGAAGTTCTCCGATCTCTTGCTTTACGGCAGTGAGAATCCAGGTGCCCCACTTGCCCATCTCCTTGGCTTGTGGATTCTCTCTCACTCTGAGATGGGCGCTCTTTGCGAAATCCGTGAAGCCCTCGTGGTCATGCACTTCCACTGCACCGTGACCTCGAATTGCTATGGCCTTCACGTTCTTTGAACCGAGTACTGCACCCATCCCCGTTCTCCCTGCTGCTCGAGCATTGTTCACAATGACAGCAGAGAAACGAACTCGCTTCTCACCAGAAGGTCCTATGGCCGCCACTTGAACGTCTGGATCGTTGTGCCTCTTCTGGATCGCAGCGCTGACTTCGTTGGTCTGCATCCCCCACATGTCACTCGCGTCGACAATCTGAATATCGTCATCCTCAATAGAGATGTAGACCGGTTTGTCCGAGGCCCCTTCCACTACGAGCATGTCATACCCCGCGTACTTCAACTCCGGACCCAGGAAACCACCAACATGGGATTCTCCCCATATCCCGGTCAGCGCCGCCTTCGACACAAAGACCGTTCGACCGGACATGGGCCAGAGTGTACCAGTTATTGGGCCTGTGGAAATCATGAGTTTGTTCTGGGGGTCAAGGGCATCAACGCCCCCTGGAACTTCCTCAAATAGCAGACGCGCGGCAAACCCATCGCCTCCGATGAAATCCCGTATCCACTCCTCTGGTAGTTGGTCAATCTTGAAGTCACCATCATCCAGCCGGACACGAAGAATGCATCCAGTGTAGCCCCCGTATTTCATGTCAGCCCCCTCCGCCCGATCCCTTGGCTTCTGCCAGTCTTCGTATCTCTTCGAGATAGCTGGCCACCTTTCCGTGGCGGTCCACAGTTTCAGCAACAGATGAGGGCCCGTAGTAGACAGCCCCGGTCGGACAAACAGCCGCACATTCTGGACTGCCGTCACAGTGGTTACACTTGACTATTCTCATTCGATTTGTGTCAAGCAGAATCACCCCGTTTACACAGGCACCGGCACACGATTTGCAGAGAATACATTTGTCTGAATCGAGGTAGGTCATCTTTGTGACGGGATCTCTCCGCATTGCATAGACAGGACACACATCTACACACGGC
The DNA here is from genome assembly GCA_048882205.1 of Candidatus Thorarchaeota archaeon. Classification (GTDB taxonomy): domain Archaea; phylum Asgardarchaeota; class Thorarchaeia; order Thorarchaeales; family Thorarchaeaceae; genus SMTZ1-83. Next base: position 4,957 of record JBHLRV010000019.1, read on the forward strand.
GCAGTTTCGCAAGGACCACACACATTAGGAATATCAACACCGAGATCGTCGTACTTGACAATCCTCAGTCGTGCCAAGCTGGGCTGAAACAAGCCCTCGTGTCTAGCGGAACATGCAAGCTCACACATTCTACAACCTGTACACTTGGTGAAGTCAACAATTAGTTGCGACGTCAGTACAGACACCTCGTAGGAGTTCAGAGCAACAATATGACGATAAAAGCTTCCTGATTTGACCTAAGGGATGCACTATTCTACTTCTAATACCCAGCCGAACTTGTCTTCTCGTTCGCCACTCTGAATGCCAATTAGCTCGTCATAGAATTGCTGAGTGATCGGTCCGGTATTGCCGTCGGCTATCGTATAGGCCTTGCCCTTGAAGTAGAGGGCCCCCACAGGTGCGATTATCGCAGCTGTACCTATGCCAAAGATTTCTTCTACCTTCCCTGTCGAAAGACCTTCAATGACCTCATCAATGCTTATTGGTCGTTCATTCACGTCCATTCCCCATTCACGAGCGATGTGTAACACAGAATCCCTTGTGATTCCAGGCAGGATTGTCCCTGATAGAGGAGGAGTGGCCAATTCATCATCGAACTTCACAGCGATATTCATCGTACCCACTTCCTCAAGGTACTTCCTGTCATGTGCGTCCAACCAGAGCACCTGGGAGTATCCTGCCTCAGCAGCCTCTTTCCCGGCCAGCAGACCTGCGGCATAGTTGCCCATTGTCTTCGCAGCTCCAACCCCTCCTTTTGAAGCTCTAACGTGTTTGTCAGCAACCATGATCTTGACAGGTCCGAACCCAGACGGGAAATACGGACCGACAGGACTCAGTATGACAAAGTAGAGGTACTCATCTGATGCCTTCACACCAAGTTTCGGTTCAGTTCCAATAAGTGTGGGACGAACATAGAGAGAACTTCCTGGGACCTGTGGAACCCAGTCACGTTCAATTCTGATTAGATTCAACAATGACTCAAGGGCGAAGTCAGGGTCGAGAGTAGGCATCACCATTCTGACGGCTGACAGGTTCATACGTTCAATGTTTTTGCCTGGACGAAAGAGAAAAACCCTATCACCTCTTCTGTAGGCTTTCAGACCTTCAAAGATGCCCTGGCCGTAATGCAGAACCAAGGCGGCTGGGTCGATAGAAAGAGGAGCATAGGGCTCAATTCTGGGGTTTCTCCACTCCCCATTCTTGTGGTCCATCAGAAACATGTGGTCAGTAAACACTGTCCCGAATGAGATCTTAAGAACGTCTGTCGGTTTCTGTTTCCGGCCCTTCTCCGGAAGGAGACTAACCTGGATCTTCATCTCACCCACAACTGTCGACTGTGATGAGCTTGCCTCCTCTTAAGCTGTGAGGTCAGAGTTGCTGGTTCTGTGAATGATTTATTAGCGAAGCTCCTGAATGCCCACTAGGTGCATCCGATGGACGAGGAAGAGAAGAAACCCAAGAAGAGAAAGAAGAAAGACGACTATACCGAGCTCGAGTTCGAACTTGGAGAGCTGGAATTCGAAGCGAAAGGAAGCGCCAAAGTTGTGGAAAGGATGTTCTACCAGCTCCTAGAGAAGCTGGAAACAGGCAAATTGAAGGCGATTTCATCCACTGTGAAGGAGCTTGAGGAGGCTGTTGAAGAAGTAGAAGGAGAGGAGGAGGGAGAAGAGCTAGAAGAGGAGGAGGAAGCGGAAGAACAGGAAGAAGGTGCGGAAGAGGAACCTTCACAAACTGAGCTCGAGCCAGAGTCTTCGGAAGGTGGGCCTCTTGAACCTCCACCTACCTGGGACTATCTGGATACAGAAACGCCTCCTGAAACTGAGCCTGAACGAGAGGCTAGAGAAACGGAGTAGTGTTCCTAACATACACCCACAGGACAACACTTACGAAACACCTTAAGGCCCGGAAGAGCCTGTACAGTCTTACTCACCTGGAGAGGTAGAAGATGAGCCATCATGAGGGTGACCAAAGGGACTATTACTATCTCGACCCAAAGGAAGTTCTCTCCCAGTACAGCGTTGAATGGGTTTCGTTGAGAAAGTCTTACGAGGAACTAAAGAAACAACTGGATGAGGTCAAGGCTGAATTGACAGAGATCGACCTCAAACTGGAGAAGGGTGAGATTTCAGAACAGGAACACATGACTCAGTATCATGATAAATGGCAGATCTCGACACAGATGGTACAGGTGAAGAGAGAAGTGGAGGGACGGCTCTACGAGATTCAGAAGGAGATTCGTGCAGCTAACAAACAGCTCAAGCAGCAAGAGGAAGAAAGACTCAGACGTGAACGCCTCGAGCAAGAGAAGAGCAATGCAATGATAGAGTGGATGTCCCTAAAACAGGGGTTCGAGCTTGTAGAGCAAAGACGAAAGGAGATTTCAGCTGAGATGGACAGGCTTGAGCTTCAAAGACGTCAAGGTAGGATCTCTGAAGAAGAGTTTCGAAGTGAACGTGTAGGACAGATTGGCCAGTTGGCTCAGTTGACCACAGTGGAGTCTGACGTCAAAGGTCGACTGGCTGAGCTTCTTGAGATCATCAGGAAATAGAAGATTCACGTATTGGCAGATTCTCCCAATGGAGATGAACCCAGGTTCTGCAGAGTCAGATAGTCCCGTATTTGCGCAGTCAAATGGGGATTAGACTTAAGTACAGGTTGAAAAGTGAACGGCACAACTCAGGACCTTGTATAGCCAAGGTGAGGTGTGTATTATTGACAACTGTAGGAATCCCAAATCCAGGAATCCCAAATAAACGTGGCTCGGCAGGTACGAGAACACGGCAGTCTGACATCAATCCTCAGTCTGGAATGTGTCCGGCATGTATCAAGTCGTGTACAGTCCTGTGTGAGATCAGCAAGTCCGCCTTCCGAGGAAAAGAAGTATTGTACCCGGAACCAGAGGAGTTTGGAGCAAGCACGGCCTCAGGTAACAAGTACTACGGACTCGGATGGGAAGACTTCCAGATAATGGTACAAGTCCAAGGTGCTCGTGGGATTGAGGCAGACTCTGACATGGCCGTCTTTCCGAACGTTGATGTGTCGACTGCAATCGGAGGAGTTCCAATGAAGATCCCTGTTTTTACTGCGGGGCTTGGCTCCACGGCAGTTGCCAAACTCAACTGGGACGGCATCGCTGGCGGGGCAGCACTCTCGGGTGTTGTGCAGGTAGTTGGTGAAAACGTGTGCGGGATGGACCCTGATTCGAAATTCAAGGATGTCAACGGACATAAGAAGATCGAACATTCCCCCGACATGGTCTTCAGGATCAAAGCGTACAGGGATTGGTGGGACGGCAAGTATGGAGATATTGCTGTCCAGACCAACGTAGAGGACCAAAGGCTGGGCGTGGACCTATACGCTATCAACAAGCTTGAGGTCAATATCATTGAGCGAAAATGGGGCCAAGGTGCAAAGGCCATTGGTGGGGAAGTGCGGCTGAAGTCTCTGGAGAGGGCTTGTCAACTCAAGAACAGAGGGTACGTTGTCATACCTGATCCAGACGACCCAGTCGTTGTTGAAGCCTTCAAAGAGGGCGTCTTCAAGTCATTCGAGAGACACAGCCGTGTCGGGATGCCCCAGCATAAGGGAATGATTGAGGATATCAGCTGGCTAAGGGACAATGGAGCCAAGAAGGTCTTCCTGAAGACCGGTGCTTATAGACCAGTAGATGTCGCCTTCACTTTCAAGATCGCATCAGAAGCAAAGATCGATCATCTGACATTTGATGGAGCTGGAGGAGGTACAGGGATGTCACCAGTGCCCATGATGAATGAGGCCAGTACTCCAACTGTCTACCTGTACGCCCAGATGTTGAAGTGCGCGGAGATTCTAAAGAAGAAAGGAAAGCATTTGCCAACAATGTCAATTGCTGGTGGAATCATAGAAGAAACTGCAATCTTCAAAGCGATTGCAATGTCCAATTTGGATGGCAAAGGGCCGACCGTGACTGCGGTGGCGATGGCTCGATCCCCGATCACCGCAACCTTCAAGGGTGCCTATTATGCTGAACTCGCAAAAGAGGGTAAGCTACCAAAGCCTTTCGTGAAGAAGTATGGCGAAGATCCCGAGAAGTACATGGTTGCATCGCCAAAACTCCGAGACAAATGGGGTGACAAGTACAAGGACATGCCTAAGGGTGCTATTGGTGTGTTCACATACTACCATGAAAGGTTGGGTGCAGGTCTCCAGCAGCTGCTCGCTGGAACCAGGAAATGGAATCTCAATCTGCTGGACAGAGATGATGTGTGTTCACTGACTCCATTGGCAGAAGAAGTCACTGGCATTCCGATGGCACATCGTTACCAAAGCAGTCAGATGGAGAAGATTCTACTAGACTGGTAGAAGAATCATGGAATGAAGTGGGGACTACAGTCCCCATCCTTCTGTTTTCGAATTGCTGCCAAGTGATACGTGGCAGTGTTTCACCGTTTAGGCACTCATTGACACTTGCTACTTGGTTTGAAAAGAATGATAGAAATAGAAAGGAGGCTGTAGAATACAGCCTCGTGTCGCCTACGGGTACAGACCTCGGAGCCTGTGTGCAGCGGCAATCCGACCCACAGCAAGAACATATGCTGCAGTTCGCATGTGAACTTTCTTCTCTTTGGAAATCTTGTGTACGTCATTGAAAGCCTTCACAATGCGCTTCTCGAGCTTCTCGTTGACCTCTTCTTCTGTCCAGTACTCACGGGTCAGATTCTGGAGCCATTCGTAGTAGGAAACTGTGACACCACCAGCATTGGCAAGTATGTCAGGCACCAAGAATACTCCCTTCTTGAAGAGTATCTCGTCGGCTTCAGGAGTGGTGGGTCCGTTGGCACCCTCGGAGATTATCTTGGCCTTGACGCCATTTGCGTTCTCTGCAGTGATCTCGTTCTCTAGCGCTGCTGGTATGAGGATATCGACATCCAGGCCAATCACTTCATCTTGACTGATGTTCTTGGCTCCGGGATAGTCCTTCACGCTACTAGTCTTCTTCTTGTGCTTGCGAACTTTTCTCGCATCGAAGCCGTCACGAGCATAGATGGCACCCTTGGAGTCGCTTGCGGCGACTACTTTCGCGCCTAGCTCCTCCATCAACCAAGCTGCATTGTAGCCAACATTCCCGTACCCAGTAATGGCAGCTGTGGCTCCGTTCAGATCGAGTCCAATGACCTTCGCAGCCTCTCTAACACATAAGACTGCCCCCCTGGAGGTTGCCTCACGTCTACCGAGGGACCCTCCAACTTCGATCGGTTTGCCTGTCACTACCTCAGGAACTGCATAGCCTTGGTTCATGCTGTATGTGTCCATCAACCAAGCCATGACCTGAGCATTAGTATTGACATCGGGAGCAGGTACATCTCTGTAAGGACCAATGATCAGCGAGATCTCAGTTGTAAATCGGCGAGTCAGGTGCTCAATCTCTTGGATGGTCATTTCCTTTGGGTTGCAGACTATTCCTCCCTTTGCCCCACCGTATGGAATATCGACGACTGCTGTCTTCATAGACATCCAAGTCGCCAGAGCTTTCACTTCATCCAAGTCTACCTGTGGGTGGTACCTAATACCGCCCTTGAAAGGTCCACGAGCTTCGTTGTGTTGGACTCTGTAGCCTGTAAACACCTTGATTCTGCCATTGTCCATTCGAACAGGAATTGACACCTCAAGAACCCTCTTAGGATGCTTAAGGACTTCGACAATGTCAGGATCAAGATCCATATGCTTCGCAACTATGTCGATTTGCCTTTTCGCAATCTCAAACGGGTTGAGTGTGACTTCATTTTCTCCAGGCATAGTATCACCTCAAGAGGCATCATGACCATGCACTCTTGACGCTCCCGCGCGTGTTGAACTCTCTTTTGAATTCATCGATGTGACGAGTGTTTTCGCTGGCCCACGAAACGAGTAGACCGCCAAGACTGCATGGATGGCAATGAGAATAGTCTTTAGCAGCCATTCGGAATCTATTCCGGGCGATTCTCTATGTCGGACTTTGAGCAAGAGTGGATATCTCCAATATTAGAGGCCTACAAGAAGGGGGATATAACTGAAGACTACACAGTGATTCTGGGCCTCAATCCGCTAGGACAGATGTTGTGTCGACAACTATACGAGAGGAACACCTTCGAAACTCTACTGGTGTTCAATGCTCCTGCATTTGCGGTGTGGAACAGATATCCCGCCGACGTGAAGCCTCCTGTCGTGCCCGTCCAAGGGATGGTAGCGGGCAGCACCATGCTCATCTTCGGTGACATCGTGATTCGAGAGTATGAGTGGGTGCCGGATTTGATGTTCTACCTGCATAGCAATGTGCCAACAAGATTCGTTATTGCACTCATGGCGCATGATGGTCCAACTTGCGGGCAGGTGGTTTCAGCAAAGGGTGAAGCACTTCTCAAGAAGATGGAGATTCCTCTTGGGAGATCAGACTTCTATGATGGGCTTGTTGCGCCATTACTGAGCGTCGGTCCTGTGGCTGGTCTGGACCCTGTTGTCCTGTTTCTTGAAGAATCCACGGAGAAGGAGGTTCTTCTCCAAGTGGATGACATCACTGTTTCTGCCGGCGAAGTTGAACGAGCATTACATTTGCTTGATACGGGACTGAATCTGAGTCTATAAAGAAGACCTGTAATTGTGCGAAGATTGTCCTGGACAGCTTGACCGACCTATTCCAGATGATTCTTCTTCTCGGTCCGTCCATAACCTGTACGATCCAGCTCCCATCTTTCAACAGTGTGAGTTGGAGGAGAGTCTCTTCGTATCTTGTCGTCGCATTCTTGACACATCAAGGCGTGTGTTGTCTTTACATCGACGATTTTCTGGCAAGATAGACATGTCCACAAGCCTGACTGTAACAGCTTCGTCTTCCTGAACACCAGGCGAGCCAATTCTTTCAGGGACTCTGGACAGTCTACAGCCACACCGGTGACTCCCTCCTGGGACCATTCGACGATCACAGAAACTAGAGTTGTGGTGAGCTCGATCACCCTCGTGGTGCGCTCTTCAATCTCTGTTGAGGTTTCAGATTTCGTGTCCGAAGGCGCCTGAGACACCTGGGAGAGTAATTCGAGAAAGGCAAAGAAAGCTGGAACAGGGAATCGGTCTTTTCCTTTGGCCTCCACCATCTGACCCAAGACTGCAGATATCATCAAGGTCTGGGTATAGTCTTCCTGAAGAATCCTCATTAGCTCTTTCACAATCTTGACGGAGTTGATTCGATACTCTTGAGGATCAAGGCCTTTCTCCTCAGCAAGAGCTGTCACCGCATCGATGAGACCCTCACCGCCGTTCATTGCATCGTTGATACGGTTGGCCACCTCGGTGTATGAAAGACTTGCATCCTTGGCCACTTTATGCAGAAGGTCTCGGGCGGTAAGACTCAATTGATACACGTACCTTAAGATATCAGGATAGTCTTCATTGACAACCATTTTAGGTTGTGTGTAAGACGTTTCTGCATCCGTACAAACATAGAGTAGGTGACCCACATATGTTGTCCGACGTGGATATTCAGAAGGCGATAGACAGGGGTGCAATCAGTATTGACCCCTTTGACCCGGACTCCCTTGGACCGTGCAGCATAGACCTGAGGCTAGACAGTGTATTCAGAGTTTACAATCCAGGTCCACCAGTCGATATCCGTTCCAAGGAGCCAGTGGATAGAGATACGACGCTGGTTGACACTGAAGGAAGGCCGTTCATGATCT
>JBHLRV010000020.1:0-12480 GCA_048882205.1 Candidatus Thorarchaeota archaeon
GAAGAAACAGTAGCAAATGGTGACAGATTATGATACTTCGTGAACAGAGTGTCTGTCTAAACATGGGCGAAACTGCTCCCGACTTCTCACTTCCTGACGAGAATGGAAACAATGTGACACTGTCTGACTACCGAGGTAAGAAGAACGTACTGATAGCTCTTCATCCCGGTGACCTCAGCTCAGGCTGCAAAGATCATTTCAGATTCTATCAGCAGCATTTGTCACATTTCGAGGGACTAGATACCCAAGTTCTGGCTGTTAACATGGCCTCAATTGAGGCGAATAAGCAGTGGTTGTCAGAAACAGGTGAGCTTGGTTATCCCGTTCTTGCCGACTTCAATCCTCTTGGAGATGTCACACTGAAATACGACTGCTTCGTGCCCCACGAGGGCTATGGAAAACTTGCAGCCTTTCTTGTGGATAAGGATGGCAGACTTCGCTACATCGAGGTCTTGAAGATTCAAAATCCCTGTCCAGACATGTCACGGATATTTGAGATCATCGGCGAGATGAACTAGGTGGTCCTAACGGTCGTGGTCGTCACCATGGCCCAATGACTGTGGCACCTTGAATGAGAATAGATTAGTATGCTCCACCCCGGATAGTCCATCTACGCGGTCTTTGAGTTTCTGGATGTTATCCTGTGTTCCGCACAGAGTAAGCACTTCCAAACAATGGGAGGGTGTAAGATGTACGTGCATGGTAGATCTCACACTGGCACGTGACGCATGCTGTGCGTTAGTCAGAGCCGCCATGAGCCTTGCCTTATGTCTGTAGACAACACTGAGCGTAGCTGCATTTCCCTCTTGACTGCTTTCTTGCTCCCATTCAGAAATGAGGTGCCGCATGGCGTCTCTGATTGCTTCTGACCTACCGACGTATCCTTTGGCTTCAACAAGAGCATCGAAGTGCTCGAGCAAATCTTCTGGTATCGACACTCCAAATCGTTTCAACTTTGGTTCTTTCTCCAACTTGGACACCTTCAAACACTCGTGACACGACCGGACCCAAGAGTAACACGAATCACTAAAAAGTAACACAGATAAAGTCTTCCTTTCTGGTATGATACGGAGAGAAGAGAAGATTGCATGTTCCCGACGGCATAGTACCGCTATGGCTTCAGATTCTGCTGTTCGCAGTCAGCGGAATGGCACTTGCTATGTCAGTCAGGTTAGTGAACAAGAAGTTTGACGACAGGCTAGTTCCGTACATGGGTGTTCTGGCCGCTGTCATATTCGCTGCACAACTTGTGAACTTCCCAGTACCCCCCTTCTCCAGTGGTCACTTGGTCGGTTCGACTCTTCTTGCAGTGATGGTGGGCCCGTGGGTGGCAGTCCTGATCATGGCACTCGTGCTATTTGTGCAGGCCCTCTACGGCGACGGTGGGATCCTCACATTTGGACTCAACTTCTTCAACATGGGAGTGTTCTCGGTCTTTCTAGGCTACGGGCTGAGCATTCTTTTGTTCAAGAGTCTTTCAAGAATCGGAAGCAAGAAGCAGGCCACGCTTCTCTCAGCTGGCATAGCATCCTTCCTTGTGACAGTGAGTGCTGCGTTTGTTTTGGGACTTCAGCTACTTTCAGTGGATGGCTTTGGTCAGATAGCGCTGGTAGCCATCACTTCAGTACACGTTCCTATCGGGATTGGTGAGGCTGTGCTTACCTCGGTCATCCTACTCTACTTTGTGAAGGCCAAGCCCAGCCTCGTTTCATTCTTGAGAGGTAGCGACGAATCCGAAAGCACCGCCATTTCGCCTTCAAGATCCGAGGAGGGCGAAGAGGACCTCACTCCTGCTCTTCAAAACGAGAATCCTGTCAAGCCTCTGGTGATAACAGCAACGATCACAATCGTCTTGGTTGCAGTAGCGGTTCTGAGTGGATTTGCTTCGAGTAACCCTGACGGGTTCGAATGGACCCTATTTGACTTGGCAGGTGTCCCAGAACCAGAAGGTGGTTTCGCTGGAATCTGGTTCTCCATTGGAGAGGGTCCAATCCTAGATGTGGTCACGGGGTCAATTGGAATCTTGGCAGTGTTTGGACTGGGCATACTTGCGTTCCGTAGAGTCTCGAATCATTCCCATCATCATGGTCCTGAAACCGGCAAGTTCCTTCTCCCCTTTGCAGAAGGCAAGAGATCAACTGCAACATTCTCACCCGCCGGTATGATACTCTCCGCAATCGGACTGGCAATCATAGTGACAGTCCAGACCAGCATTCTCATGCTATCTCTTCTCATCTTCATGATTCTTGGTACAGGCATAGCAGCGACGACCAATTGGCGAAGAGTGCTATTGATGGCGGCCAAGTTTGAGATCATCATACTCTTCTGGATCATCCTCGAACCATTCCTGTATGGGAGTACAGTGATTCTCACACTACGACTCCCATGGGGCCCAGTCCATGCCTACTGGGAAGGACTGCTTTTGGGGCTGGCCATAGGACTACGAATGTTTGCAATACTCATAGCATTCCTTGCCACACTATCCCATATGACATTGAACGATTTCATTGGTGCTTTGAAGACGTTAAGAGTTCCCGTTTCCATGCTTGGCTCTCTTATTGTGATGTTCAGATACGTTCCACTGTTCATCGAGGAGAAATCCCGTATGCAGGAGGCCCAAGTGCTGCGAGGATACGACCGCGGAAAAGGCCTTGATCGGCTTCGTTCGACGGGCTACACCGTTGGCACTACTATCGACAGGGCGTTCGATCGCAGCGCTACTGTCTACGAGGCCATGACTCTGAGAGGCCTCGGCAAAGGAATGATGATGTCAAGTAGTGGGTTTCGACGCTCTGACTCTATCTTGCCCGTTCTTCTCTTTTCACTGATCATGGCGATGATCTTTCTGATTCCCCCAATGTTGGAGGCGATTTTCATATGACATGTGCAATTGAACTAAACGAGTTGTATTTCCGATTCAATGGATTTCGGATGGAAGACATCAATCTTCAGCTTCATGTTGGCGAGCAGAAAGCCATTGTTGGCCTAAACGGCTCGGGCAAGACAACTCTATTCAAACTGATTGTCGGTCTCTTGGAGCCTCATTCAGGCGATGTCTTCGTTTTTGACCGGAGGCTCACTCGAGAGAATCTTTGGGAGGTACGCCAAGACGTTGGCTTTTTATTTCAGAATCCGAATGATCAGCTCTTCGCACCTACCGTTTGGGAAGATGTGGCGTTTGGTCCCACAAACCTCGGATTATCCGATGAAGAAGTGACAAAGAGGGTAGAATGGGCGCTTGATACGGTGAAGATGACCGACTTCATTGACCGGCCTGTGAACCAGATGAGCCACGGTCAAGCCAAGAGGGTAGCACTAGCTGGCATCGTCGCCATGCGTCCAAGTATTCTGATTCTTGACGAACCCTTCTCAGGCCTTGACTTTGAGATGGTCTCTGGAATTGTCGAGATCATCAGAGACCTTCGCCAAGAAGGTCTGAGCATTATGTATACAACTCACAATCGATTCTTCCTTGAGAACTGGGCAGATTCCGTTGCTGTCATTGATGACGGTAGGATTCTGTTTGATGGTCCAGTTGGCGAGGCTCTATCTACAAGGTCGGTTGTTGAGAGAATGGGTGATTGGACAAGTCTTCAGAGACGGATGGCAGAAGCACGTGTTCGTGGCTGAACAGGCGCGTAGTTGCGGATGAATAGTTCATAAGCGAGTTATTGGGTTCTGCTGTTGCCCGTTTGGATTACGATATGGGTAGGTACAGTGGTGCAGTTGTTTCTTGAACCAATAGAAGTGAAACCCATAGCATTCGTACAACGAGAATCACCAGAAGAGAATGATCGAAACCTGAACCTTGTTTCGAGGATTGTATTCAAGGAAGATGTAGTTCCGGGACTCGAAGGCATTGAGGAGTTCTCTCACATATTCATCATCTTCTGGCTTCACAAAGTGAAAGATTCAGACAAGATATTAGTCCATCCAGGTGCATCATCAGACCAGCCAGTGGGGATATTTGCTACAAGAGCACCCGTACGTCCCAATCCAATTGGCTTGACGGTTGTTGACGTGGTGAAGCGAAAAGGGGACACTCTTTGGGTCCGTGGTCTTGACGCCATCGATGGCACCCCAGTGCTTGACATCAAGCCCTATCCTGATTGGGCTAATGGTCGCCTGCAAGTCATATCAGACTTCAAAATACCATTCTGGTTGCAAGAGAAAATTCGTTGATCTCTCCGGCTAGTGGAATTCTCCACAGTGGTCCAACTTCCCGAAAAGATAAAAAGAAGAGTCCGGCGCCGACGTATTCTAGTGGCCTTCTCAAATGTGCGGAGGTTGCCAAGCCAGGTCAAAGGCGCAGGGCTCAGGTCCCTGTCTCGTAGGGGTTTGCGGATTGCCTGCCAATTCGTGCCTGAATCGCGAGTTCGAATCTCGCCCTCCGCACCAATCCAGACTAGAGAGTTGAATTGAATCTGTCTAGGGTCTGTGCCTTCTTAGGATGTACAACCTTGTCACTCTTCAGGCACTGGCATCAAGAACATAGTGTCGATTTTCTCTACACCTCTAATACCCTCGAGCCTTTTGGTGATGAACTGCGACAGCTCTTGCATGTTTCTAACTCGAACAATGCAGACTAGGTTAGTGGGGCCCGATGTCCAGAATACCTGCATCACCTGTTCATAACCGGTCAGGGTTTCGTATATTTCTCTGGATGCACCGGTCCACGAAGTAATGAGAAGTAGGACTTGAATATCATATCCCATCTTCCGCCAATCGACATCCACGGTATAGCGCCTGATGACTCCTAGTTCTTTTAGTCGTGCCATCCGATTGCGTACAGAACTAGCACTAAGTTTGACCTTCTTACCGATATCCCTGAGCGACCTCCTTGAATCCAGAAAGAGTTCCTCAATTATCTTCTCATCATATCGGTCTATTCTTTCATTTGACCCCATATGGACCATCTCGGAAAGCCTAACGCTCTCTGCATCCGGCAAGAGATAAACTATAGGTCTAAGAGATGTCCAAGGCGCCTGTTCTGCTTCCACAGAAAGCACTACTTGACCCTGGTAATCACGCGTTTGCCCATGAGGTCCCAGACTTCTACCTCTGCGTTGAGCTGAATCTTCGCGGCAATCTCCTCATCGGTTGGTCGACTCACTTCGAACGTCTCATATGGCTCTCCTGTGTCCATCAAACTCAGGGTTTCGCCCATATCCGCAATAATGGTGGCACTTCTCTTATCGATAAGAGGGACGTCAACCATGCGATCAGCGGGCATAATGACGTTTCTCTTCCTATTGTCAAAGAATCCGATTGCTGTGATGTTCGCCTTGGCAGCTCCATGCTTTCCGGGTTTGGATTTCTCTATTGACACTATTCTGCAAGGTTCATCCTCAATCAGAAAGTAACTACCGGGTTTCAGACTCTTTACAACTGTCTTTTTGATGCTCAAATCGTATCACCAGGTGACTCTCAGGCTGTCAGAGCCAGACACACTCTGAGTCATCTAAATACTTTGCGGGACGCTACTCTTCCATTGCCACAGGGACAACAACAAGAGTAAAAGGGAGATGTATTCTGGGGCACTCGGAAGTGTGGATCTTGATTGAGGAGAAGCCGCAAATCCTGACGGAGCAGCGGGCAGTTGGTCTTGTTTGTAAACCTGGTCGACCAGAAGTCGAGCAGGCTGCAAGTCGGATTGCGGATTTCTTGATTTCACATGACATCAATGTGAAGGTGGATCCCGGCTCATGCGGAGTGAATGATGAGAGGACTGTTGAAACCCCCATTGAAGAAATGAAGGTGGACTTTGTAGTAACTATAGGCGGGGATGGCACAATCCTATACACACTCTCCAAGATGAAGAACCGTGAAACGCCCCTCTTCTGTGTGAATCGCGGCAATGTTGGCTTTCTTACGGAAACTAGTACAACAACTGCTCTGAACGCTCTGGAGAAAGTGCTCAAAGACGAATGTGTAATCGAGAAGAATGTGAATATTGCCTCTGGCATAGAAGACCAGCAGTTTGAGGACGCACTGAATGAAGTGTATGTTGTGTCCGGTGTACCCGGCAGACTGCTGACTTTTCAGATTCATCTAGATGGTGTTCGAATTGACTATGGTAGGGCAGACGGTGCTATGGTTGCCACACCTTGTGGATCGACAGCCTATGCTCTTGCGGCGGGAGGGTCAATCCTATCTCCTGATGTCCATGGGTTCATATTTGTACCAGTTTGTCCTCCTCGCTTTGAGCTGAAGTCAGTGATCATTCCTGATGCTTCCGTAATTGAACTTGAGCTTGTTAAGCCCGGGGCTCCGGGCCTTGCAGTGATTGACGGGCAGACAAGGTGGGATGTCAAGCCATCGGAAACCGTTTGGGTCAAGAAGGCGGAGAGCGTGACCAATTTCATTCGACTATACGACAACTACTGGGACCGAGTGAACACGCGGCTAGTGCCAAGGACACTATAGGTGACCCACACATTGACCTTATTCGTTCTAGACGTGGCTGCATTTCTCTCTCAGTGGACGCTTCGAAATCCAGACGGGGTCTTCCTAACAACACAGGCTGTAGTTGAGGAGATTCGCAATCGTCCAAGCCGAGAGCGAGTTGAAACTCTTATCTCCACAGACCAACTGAGAGTTGAGGTACCCGGACCTAAGCAAATCGAGGATGCTAAGAAAGCCGCTGATGACACTGGTGATCTGTCCATTCTTTCTGCTACTGACATTGAGCTCATCGCACTCGCACTTCAAGAGTCTAGACTAGATCATCACGTGGCCGTCGTTTCATCGGATCTTGCCGTCCTCAATACTGCCGCATCTCTCGGTCTTGATACGATAGACCCTGAGCGACGAATGAGATATGTTATCCGATGGCGCCTTAGATGTCCAGCATGTGGACATCAGGAAGAACAGGACAAGACCAGTCTTGAGTGCCCAGTGTGCGGCACGCAGATGAAACGAAAGGCCCGGGATAGGCGTGAAGTGACCTGACCTATGGTATTACTCTAGTCATACTACTTGTTTAATGGAATCCCCGAGAGAACACTCAACGAGGTAGCTTGAAGTGACAGGGAAATCCACACTCACGATTGACCGAGATATTGAGGAAGTCAAGGCGCAGGTCAAGAAGGAGTTGGAAACCGTAAGGGACATGATGAACACATTCGACTACAGGAAGAATAGTCCTGATTGGAAGTCCCCTTTCCACCTTCACAGACTTCGTAGGTCACTGCGCATTCACTACTTGGCCTACAAGATACGCGACTCCACTCCGGTACCGCTTGGAGCAAACGAACTCGAGTGGGATCTAGAGGACGGCATCGACTCTATCTAGTCATTCTCCGAGTAGCATTATCTCCAGTTTTCTGTTTCTAGCTCTGTTGTCAAAATCGCAGTACGCTATTTGTTGCCAAGTTCCTAGAGTCAAAGCCCCGTTCACAAAAGGAACTGTCACACTAGGTCCCACAATTGACGCTCGGATGTGTGAGTGGCCGTTTCCGTCACCCCAACGAAGATGATGCTCATAGACTATGTCCTCAGGTGCAAGTCTATCCATTGCTTCGGGGAAATCTTTCAGAAGGCCACCCTCGTACTCTATTGTGACTACAGAGGCTGTTGATCCTGGACAGAACACAGTGCATATGCCTTCATTAAGTCCACTCTGTTTCACAACTTTAGCAACCCTACTCGTCATGTCAATCATGTCACAGTTTCCTTTGGTACTGAACAATATAGTCTTGTGATATGAACCCAACTGGACTCACCTTGTCTAGTATCTTTTGATGCTCATTCATCTCCGAAGAAGCTAGGACACCTTTTCCCTCTTTCCTATCTACGATTGGAAGACATAAGATGGCGAACTGCAATCAGCTTTGATCAGTTGGCTGGCCATCATTTATAGAGCCAATGCGTTCTTCCTGTGCTCTTGACGTCTTCGGGGGCCCGGACTCGCTTGGACTGATCCACTAGAGAAAGCAAACGATCACGCTTCGGAAGAAGCTCGTCCTCTCTCTCCTGAAGGGTCAGCAGTGCAGCTGTTGGATTTCCTTTTTCCAGAGAGAGAATTACTGCCATCAAAGACTCCATCTTGAAGTCTTGCGCATTCCTGGCAATCTCTTCCATGCGGGACATTATTTCACCTATTTCCTCTCGTTTGTCCGGACGATGTGTGAATGTGGCCTCAAAGACGGCAAACAGGTCCTCGAACGTGTTGTCCATTTCCCCCATCCTTTCAAATCCATCTGCTGAACTTCTGAGCAGACCTATCGCATTGTCAACCAAGTCATCATCTTGAGTTCTGAGGGCCTCGTTACCTGCAGTTCTCAGCCAAATTGTCGCAATTTCGGGAATCCCCATCTCCTCGTAGACTCTTGCGGCTCGCTCGGCACTTTCGCTGGAGATCTTGTGATATGTTTGGCTGGAAGTGGCATCACCCAGTCTCATAGAACATTCAGCCGCCTTGCTATAGAATCTCGAACTCTCATCGAACTGTTGAGAAGACGAGAACTCCTCGGCAAGACCAACATAAATCTCAAGTGCAGTTGTCGAATGCAATCTGGCCTCTTCGACTCTTCCTGACTCATCTAGCACTTCAGCAGCGGCTTCAAGTGCTACAGCTTGTGCTTCCTTGTTATCGTTCTTCTCTTCTGACTTCGCTTGCTCTAGATAGTAATCTACTACGTCTTGGTAGATCTCGTTTGCTTCGTCATCTCGTCCCCAATTAAAAAGGCACATCGCTTGGTATCTCAGGAACTTCTTCTCAGATTCCACTTCTTCGTTCTCTCTTGCTTTTACGGCAAGTTCACCGAAGAGCTCACTCCCGCGTTTGAATGCCCATTTGGCCTTCATGTCACTTCCTGCTTCTCGGAAGAGATTCCCAGACTTCACCAAGAGTGGGGCGACGACTTCCGGGACTCCCTCCATCTTTAGGTAGGCCTCGGCAGCCTTCATGATGGCATTCTTGCGCGCAGAAGTCAGCCTCAGGAACTTGAATGCCTCCTGAGCGGCATCATATATGTTTCCGGCCTTCTCGAATAGTTCCACGGCCTCGTAGAGTTCACCAGCATCCAACATCAGACGAGTGGCTTCAGGCAACTCCCCTCCTGTCTGAATGATTTGAGCTGCCTCTGCTAGTGCGTTGCCAGCACAAAGTAAATCTCCCTCTGCCCTGGCGTTCTCTGCCCACTTCATGGATACCTTTACCGCACGCTCGTTGATTCTTCTCCCCAACTCATCGTCGCCACTAGTGTAGTAGAGTCTCCCCACTTTCTTCAGAAGACTGACGGCGCTCTCAAGGTCCTGTTCTTCCTCTCTTACATCAGCTAGATTCTCAAGAGCGTCAGCCGCCTTGATTGTAAGGTCTCTCTTTTCCTCTTCATTGGCACTGAAATCGGCGGCCCTGAAGTAGAAGTCAGCCGCGCGCTTGTAGTCGGTCGCTTCCTCGGCTATCCTTCCTGCCTTGGAGTTCAGATCGACAATCTTTCTGTGAATCTTGTCTGATGTCGGTTGCCGTATGAGCATGAGCGTGGCATTGTCAAATGACTGGTAGGACTCGTAGGCGAGATATATATCACGATAAATGAATCCAGCTCTTTCGTATAGAGTAGCTGCAGTTTCGTACTCTTCCTGTGAGGCGAACACCTTTGCAGCCAAGCTGATTGATCTCGCAGCGGACTCCCTCCTACCCTCTTCGAGTGCGGCCCGTGCGTCCATTAGCAGCTTGTCTGCGGAGGTCACTTGAATTTCTCCTATCAAATCACTCATTTCTTGATGCTTATTAAGAATAGCCGTGTTTCTCGGGACGAATGAGGGGTCGCAAAAACTCAAATATCTACGTGGCCATGCTGCTGTGGTAGTTGAGACCCGTTGAGCAAGGCAAAAACTGGCTTGGGCTTGATTGGAACGGGAACCATTGGCCGAACCCATCTGATTGGCATCACAGCGTTGCGTGATGCAGGGCTCGTAAATGTAGACATTTCTGCACTTTGTGACATTGACGAAGAATCTCTCAACAGTGCAGCAGAGCTGTTTGGTGCAG
This sequence comes from Candidatus Thorarchaeota archaeon, assembly GCA_048882205.1. Lineage (GTDB taxonomy): Archaea > Asgardarchaeota > Thorarchaeia > Thorarchaeales > Thorarchaeaceae > SMTZ1-83. The sequence continues at coordinate 9,998 of JBHLRV010000020.1, forward strand.
CCAACACCTATCTGGACTACAATGATCTCATCAACGACGAAGCTGTCGACATTGTCTACGTGTGTACTCCGACCAACAAGCATACAGACATTGTAAAGGCGGCGGCTCGGGCGAAAAAGGACATATTCTGCGAGAAACCCCTTGCACACAGCTGTCCTCAGGCTCGAGAGATGTTTGCTGCGACAATAGATGCAGGCGTGAAGGCTGGGGCCGGACTCGTTCTGAGATATGACCCGTTCCTGCTCTATGCGAAGAACCTAATCGAAACTCGAAACTTCGGATACCCCATCCTAGCCCACATTCGCGTTGACCAACACTTCCCGATTGACCACGGTTATTACACCCAGTGGCGTGGGAACCATTCAATCGCGGGCGGAGGAGCATTGATTGAGCACAGTATCCATGACATAGATGTGCTTCAATGGTTTCTTGGTGACATTGCAAGCGTCTATGCGAGAGTCGGCTTCTTCTCGAAACGTGAAGTGGAGGACCAGGCATCTCTGATTCTGACACACAAGGACGGTGCTGTGAGCACTCTAGATTCCATTTGGCACTCCTTGGACCGTCCAAATGAACGAGTGATGGAGTTCTTCTTCGAGAAGGGATTCATTGGAATCACTCTAGAGGCTGGAAAGAGGTGGTTGGACTTTCAATTGAAAGATGAGAGCCCTGTGCGGGTCCATACCCAAGATGCCAATAACGCGCTACTAGAAGTTCTCGGAGTTCACTCTAAGAACATGGCCCCTGAGGCATACGACGCTCTCACAGTCGTTGGAACTGAGAGATACTCTGCGCTCAGCTATGCATTCCTCAAGGCAGTTCAGTCAGATACAGAACCTTCTCCTGATTTCTCAGATGCCATTGACGCGCATAGGATTGTTGACGCAGCCTACGAGTCTTCAGACAAGACTCGTGCGGTAGAGATCCTCTAGACTGATGACGCAATGAAACATCCTCGGCGGACAGCCTTAAGTAGGAACGACTCAAAGCGTGACCCGAGTCCGCCATGCGCGAAACAACCATTGATAGAGTTGACCCTTCCGACTATGACGTGATAGTGGCAGGAAGTGGCGCGGGAGGTCTCCTGACCTCTCTTGCTCTCACGGCCGAGAAGAAGAGAGTTCTAGTTATCGAAGAAGCTGAGCGGCTTGGTGGAGTCTGGCACGGCTATCGGATTGATGGATACCGTGTCGATCACGGCCTACACATCATCACGCGGGTCAAGAGAGGCGCTTTCGCTCGATTCATGAGAGCACACCTAGACCCCCCTCCGGAATTCGTATTGCATGAAGGTTGGTTCTTTAGAGTACACGACAAAGTAGGTACAATTCCATCCAGCATAGGTGAAACCCTCAGATGGCCCTTGACAGGGATACGTGGCAGACTTGGACTAGCGAGAATCGGGGCCAAGATCAAGACCATGAGTCTCGAAGAGATGGAGCGATATCGGAACATCTCCTTTCAGGAATTCATGGAATCTGAAGGAGCCACAAATCAAGTGATGCTGGATGTGATGCAGAGTGCCATCTATATGGCTGCAGGAGTTCCAATTGACAAGGCTTCAGCATATGAGGCACTGCGTACATTGAGGGACACTGACAAGGAGAGTAGCAGAATTCAATCAGCAAAGAACCTCCTGTTTGGAAGCGACGATTATGACGAAGGATATGTGATTGGTGGGATGGAGGGTCTAGTCAATCGAGTCGCCAAAACAATCTCAGGTGACTATGTCTTGAACTGTCCCGTTGAGAGAATCCTAGAACAGGACGGTAGGGTCACAGGTCTGGTAGCCGCAGGCAAGGAAATCCCTGCAGCAACGATTGTCAGCAACATACCACTCTGGTCAATGGACAAGATTGTTACCTCTGACCGGCCTGATGTCCTAAGATTCTTCGACAGTTGCTGTCGGATGAGGTTCACACGCGGGCTAACCCTTTGGTTAGGCCTAGACAAAGTCGTGATTGGTGATCGCAAATCAAGAGTCATAGTCCATCCACGTCCAGAAACGTGGCTAATCTCACTCTCCAGTTTTGACCCATCTTGCGCACCTGATGGAAAGGAACTCATGGGTGCCGCTATGATCATGCCGGATGGTGCGAATCCGGAGGAGATTGTCAAGAAGGTGAAGGAGGGTAGTCTGAGTAAGTACCATCCCGAGATTCTGAAGCACATCGAGATGGAGCACATGCAAGTTTCCTACGCAACACGTGCCGCCTTAATCCCTGGGCAGACTGACTTGGACCGTCCCGGCCCCAGAACTCCAGTTAAGGGGCTTTACATTGTCGGCACAGACACTGCTGGAGAAGGCGTTGGCCTGCAGCAGGCAGCCAATTCGGCCCAAGGTGTTGTGAAAGCACTCAAAGATGATCTCTGGTCATAGTCTTAGTTTGAAATCAAGCACTCACATCTCAACTTCAATGATGGTCGTCCTGCTCAGACGACTACTTGGAAAGTGGAAGATATAACGTTTGCAAACAATGTGT